>JANOZQ010000001.1:0-2981 GCA_031429555.1 Sphingomonas sp.
TGCAGCAGGAAGGCCTCACCACGCGCGACGCGGGCAAGGTCGTTGGTCAGGTCGCGCGCTTCACCGGCAAAAACCAGCGGCGGAAAGCTGCCGAGCGTTGTCGTCGCACGGTCGAGCGCCACCGCGTCAGGGTAAGTCGGAAGCTGGCGCGCTTCGTGCGCGGTCCAGCTGGCGGGTGTCCATTTGCTTGCCATAATGATGCTGCATTGCGGGAAGAGGCCGAAAATTGCAACGGCGCGCTTACTTCCCTGTCGCTGCCGCCGCACGAAAGGCATCGGCGCTGGCCGGATTGGCAGCGATTGCCGACTGAAGCGCCTTTTCGGTATCGGCTTTGCGACCAAGCGCGCTGTAGCTGCGGATCAGCATCGTCCAGCCCTCAACGTCTTTGGGATTGGCTTCAAGCTTCTTGGCGAGACCACCGACCATCCCGGCAATCATTGCATTTTGTTGCTCCGTCGGGAGCGCAGAAACGTTGCGGACCTGATCAGGCGTTGGGCCCGGTCGAGCGACGGGGAGACGCCCGGCAACGCTGATTTTATTCGCCGCCGAAACTTGTGTAATCAAATTGCGGACGTCGGCTTCCCATGGTGCGCCCGGCGGCGCGTCCTTCAAAAGCGCGATCCAGTCATCGATGGCGCCTTTGTGGTTGCCGCTGATATCTTTTTCCACGGCGAGGAAATAGCGCGCGCGCACGTCTTTCGGATCACGTGCAAGCGCATTGGTAAACGCATTTTTCGCGTCGGCGGGGAATTTCCCCTGGCTCGCCATGACAAGTGCTTCGCCGTAGTTGGCCCAATGTTCCGCGACCGTCGGGGCGAGCGATGCTGCGCGCTGATAGGCTGTTGCGCTTTCGGCAAAACGTCCGGTCTGGTAGAAGCCGAGGCCGAGCAAGGCCCAGCCTTCGACTTCTTTTGGTTTGGCTTTAACTTTTGCTTCCAGCTGCGCGATCATGTCACCGGAATTTGCAGGCGCGGCGGATTGTTGTTGCTCTGTTTCGGTTGGTCGTAATGTGGCTATGCCGACGGCAACCATCGCGATCATGGCGGCGAGAATGAGCAGGATGCGGGTAACCGGCATTGCTATTTGACCTTGGCGGCCAGTTCTTCCTTGGCCTGACGGTACTCGCGTTCGAGGCGGTCGACGCGGTTGGCAACGGTTTCGACTTCGGTAACCGAACCGATGCCCTGACCCGACCCCCAGATGTCGCGCCATGCCTTGGCGGGCGTGTTGTCGCTCTGGCCGAAGTTCATGGTTTTATATTCACCTTTGGGGAGGTTGTCGGGATCGAGCCCCGCCTTTTCGATGGAGCTGCGCAGATAATTGCCGCTGACGCCGGTGAACAGGTCCGAATAGATGATGTCTGCGGCGTGGCCGTCAACAATCCCCTGTTTATAGGCGGCGTCGGCATTGGCTTCGGCGGTCGCGATGAAGGCCGAGCCGATGTAAGCGAGGTCTGCACCCAACGCTTGTGCGGCGAGGATCGAATGGCCGTTTGCGATGGCGCCCGACAGCGCAACGGGACCGTCGAACCACTGGCGGATTTCACTGATCAGCGCGAAGGGCGATTGCGTGCCGGCATGACCACCCGCACCCGCGGCAACAGGGATGAGACCATCAGCGCCTTTCTCGACGGCCTTGCGCGAAAATTTATCATTAATGACGTCATGAAGAACGATGCCGCCCCAGCTGTGCACCGCCGCGTTCAAGTCTTCGCGCGCGCCAAGTGACGTGATCGTGATCGGCACCTGCCATTTGGCGCAAGTGGCGAGGTCGGCTTCGAGCCGGTCATTTGATTTATGGACAATCTGGTTGACCGCATAGGGCGCGGCGGGACGGTCAGGATGGTCACGGTTGTGTTGCGACAGTTCTTCGGTGATGCGGTGGAGCCATTCATCAAGCAGTCCCTGTGGCCGCGCGTTCAAGGCCGGGAAGCTGCCTACGATCCCCGCTTTACATTGCGCGATCACGAGATCGGGACCGGAAACAATGAAAAGCGGCGATCCGATGACGGGAAGCCGGAGGTTCTGAAGAATGGCGGGAAGGGTCATGACACAGGGTCTTAGCGCAAGGAAACGCCTGCGCAAGTAGCCGGATTATGACGTTACGGAAGGCGTGGCGTTGTCACCTTGGGCACCGTTGTAAAAGGTCGAATCCCGAACTCGGGATAGACTTCGGTGGGGAAATAAACTGTGCCGTCCTTGACCACCATGCTGATCGTCTTGATGGCTTTGAGGTCCGTCGTCGGATCGCCGGGGACGAGGAAGAAGTCGGCGAGCTTGCCTTTGGCAATCGATCCGCGGCGCTGATCCTCGCCGAGATATTGCGCCATGTCGAAGGTCGCGCGCTTGAGCACCTCGGGCGCTGTCATGCCGATTTTCTGCATGAGTTCGAGTTCGCGGTGGAATGTCAGGGCACCGCCGGTATCGGTGCCGGGCACGATCATGACGCCGCGCTTATGGAGCACCGCAACCGTTGCAAGGATTTTGTCATAAGCACCGCGATAGGCCGCATCGTCACCGGGCGCGGATACATCGATCCACCCCTTCATCGCGTCACGCCGCGTGCCGATGGGCATATGATCGAAATAATCGACCATGCCCGGCGGAATTTTGCCGTCGCGGTTTTGCGTCAGATTCTCGTGGATGCCTATGGTGGGATCGATGGCGATTTTTTTGGTGACCATACTGTTGATCGTGTTCTCGACTGGCGCGCTGTTCAGGTCGAGGCCGGGCAATCGTTTCAGCGCAGTCAGCCGGAAAAGCGTGCGCGTGTCTTCGGTCGGTTTGATGACCCAGCCCAGCATGAACTGGTTGATATGGGTCATTTCGTCGTAGCCCGCGGCCATCATGGCATCGGCCGTCGAAAACGCGGGGACGTGACCAGCGACACGCATGCCGAGCTTGTGCGCTTCGGCGACCATCGCGGGCACCCATGCCGGGTTGATACTGTTGTAGATTTTGATCTGCCAGAAACCGCGCGCG
>JANOZQ010000002.1:0-1888 GCA_031429555.1 Sphingomonas sp.
CCACCGCCCGCGCGCGCAGCAGGAAGTGCATCTTGCGTAAAGCAAAATAGTGGAACTGGAAACTAAGGCCGGGTGTCACATATTCATTGGGTGCCTGCTCGTGCGGCAACACGATATTCAGCCCGACCGAACTCACCCCGACATCGGCCGCGCCGCGATTGGCCGCTTCCATGATCGACGGCCCACCGCCTGAACACACAACGAAATGCCGCTTGCCATCGTCGTCGCGCGGCGCGGCACTCGCCAGCGCCGCCAGCTTGCGTGCTTCGTCATAATATTTCGACTTTGCTTCCAGGCTTGCCGCAACGCCTGCGTCCTCATGCCCCGATTTGACGCCCGGCTCGGGAATCCGCGCCGAGCCATAAAACACCATCATCGACCCGATCTCCGCCTCATCAAGCAGCAACTCGGGCTTCAGCAGTTCAAGTTGGAACCGAACGGGGCGCAAATCCTCGCGCAGCAGGAAGTCCATGTCCTGAAACGCCAGCTTATACGCCGGGTCCATCGTCTGCGGCGTGTGAATGCCTTGCTTGGCAGTTTCGGCTTCTTGGCGGGCACGCTCGAACACGCGCGCGGGGATGTGAGTTTCGGTCATCGCTGCGCCTCTAACGGCAAAACGGCCCGCGGCCCATATCGAAATGGAAATGGTCGCGGTGATCGGCATTATAATCGGGGCTGAGCACGGTATTGAACCGCCGACACGCCGACGCGCGCACCGATTTCAGAAACCGCGCCTCCCGCTCATCGCCCGACCAGCCGTTCAGAACACTGACCCGCCGCCCGTCCGCCAGCACAAACGCCGCCACATCGACCGCATTCGCGCTGCCATGTTCGGACAGCCGCCCCGTTCCCGCAATCGGGCGGCATGAATAGGTGCCCATCGCCTCGACCTTGACCACCGCACTGCCAAATTCGCCCATCGCGGGCACTTGCAGATCGCTTTGCACCCATTGCGTGAACGCAAAGGCCAGCGGGCAGGTCATTGCCGTAATCCCCGTCACCGGCACCCCGATGTCGCGCAACTGCACCGCGCCCAGCGCCGAACAACCGCCCGAAAAGGTCTGATCAGGCAACAGGGCATAGCGCGCAACAACGCGGTCAAGTTTGCCGACACAAACCTTGAGCGCTGCGGCATCGAGCCCGCGGACAGGCTTCACCGAAGGCCGCCGCATCGTCGGTCCGTCAACGCAAGCGCTAAGAAGGATGAGCAGAATGAGGAACGCAAAACGAAAATGCATTTAGTCTTACTAAGACATTATAAGTCGTTCGGGAATCCCTTGACCCGCGCCAATCCCCCGCTAAAGGCGGCAACGGGCCACGCGGTCCCAACGCCGCGCTGCTCTCTGTGAGGAGAGAATGGAATGACTGACTTGTTACGACCTGACGGAAAACCTGCGCGTCCCCACTTTAGTTCTGGACCTTGCGCCAAGCCTCCCGGCTGGGATGCCGCACGCCTTGCGACCGGATCGCTCGGCCGTTCGCACCGGTCCAAAATCGGCAAAGCGCGGCTGCAACATGCCATCGACCTGACCCGCGAGATCCTCGGCGTCCCCGACACGCACCGCATCGGCATCGTCCCCGCATCCGACACCGGTGCCTATGAAATGGCGATGTGGACGATGCTCGGCGCGCGGCCGGTCACGGCCGTGGCGTGGGAATCGTTCGGCGAAGGCTGGGTCACTGACGCGGTCAAGCAGTTGAAGCTCGACCCCTCCGTCGTCCGCGCCGATTACGGCCAGCTTCCCGACCTCACCAGCATCGACCAAAGTCACGACGTCCTCTTCACCTGGAACGGCACCACCTCGGGCGTCCGTGTCCCCGACGGCGACTGGATCAAGGACGACCGCGAAGGCCTGACCTTCAACGACGCGACCAGCGCTGTCTTCGC
>JANOZQ010000003.1:0-2484 GCA_031429555.1 Sphingomonas sp.
ACGCTTGATCGCAGCATGGCCGATATTTTCGCGGTGCAAAGCGAGATCGCGCGCACTGTGAGCGAAGCGCTGTCGGCGACGATGGCCACGGCGGCCCCGGCGCCGGGCGGCACGAAAAATGTGGCAGCCTATGAGGCGTTCCTGAAGGGTCGGGCTGTGTATGCCAATTCGAGCGACGAGGCGACCGAGCGTGAGGGTTTGGCACTGTTCGACAGGGCGTTGGCCGCCGATCCCAAATTCGGACAGGCGCAGGCCATGCGCGCGCTCGCATTGCTTGGCCTCGCGGCGCAATATGGCAAAGCCGAGAATTTGCCACGTGAGTTCGACGCCGCGATAACCGCCGCGCAAAAGGCTGTGGCGCTGGCACCCGATCTTCCCAGCGCCTACCTCATATTGGGAGAGGCCATCTGGGACGGACGCATGGATACGGCGGGTGCGCGGCCTTATTATGACAAGGCCTATGCGCTTGGCTATGGCGATGCGGATACGGCGGTTTCTTTTGCGCGGTTCTGTTCACGCAGCGGCCGAGATAAAGAGGCGCGCGAGGCCATTTCACACGCCGTCACGCTCGATCCCTTGAACCCGCAGGCGCATAGGGTCGAAGGTATCGTCAACTATGCGGCGCGGCGTTATGCCGACGCGCTTCCGCCCTTGCGGCGTGCGCTGGCGCTCAAACCCAAATTGGCGAACGGCCATTATTACCTCGGCGCTTCGCTCTACCAGCTCGGGCAACATCAGGCGGCGCGGGTCGCGTTTGCTGCTGAGCCGCAAATCTTGTTTGGCCTGTCTGGCCTCGCCATCGTCGAAAACCGGCTCGGCAACCAGCCTGCGGCGAAAGCGGCAATGGCGCGTCTGATCAAGGAATTCGGCGACAATTCGCTTTATCAGCAAGCCGAAGTGCTGGCGCAATGGGGCGAGGCCGATGCCGCGCTGACCGCGCTCGAACGCGGGCTGGTCGCCCGCGATGCGGGACTGACCTATATGCTGACCGATCCGATGCTGGATCCTTTACGCAAAAGTCCAAGATTCGCGGCGCTTTTGAAAGCGTTGAATTTCGAGACGTGAAGGGTGGGGCGGTTCTCCCCGCTCACCCAGCGAAGCTATACGGACCACCCCGCTCGAGCGCCCGTTTGTAGGCATCGCGTGCCTGAAAGCGTTTGACCCAAGCCCCGATGTTCGGGTGCGTGGCATGCAAACCATAGCGGCCTGCGATTTCGCCGATGAAGCTCATCTGGATGTCTGCGCCCGATAGCGCGCCACCGACGAGCCAGTCCTTGCCCGCGAGTGCGCTTTCCACATAGCCGAGATGATTGGCGATTTCGCTGTCGATGCGCGGTTGCAGCGAGGCCGCGCCTTCGCCGAGCATGCCGCAGTAAAGTTTGAGCATCAGCGGAAGCATGGCCGAACCCTCGGCATAATGCAGCCACTGGTTGTAAGTCTCGTATTCGGGCGTGTCAGCCGCCGGAGCCAGTGCGCCGCCGCCATGCTTGCGGATCAGGTGATCGATGATCGCGCCCGATTCGATGATTGTGACATGTTCGTCGCTGATCACCGGTGATTTGCCCAAGGGGTGCACCGCCTTCAATTCGGGCGGGGCGAGACGCGTCGTCGCATCGCGCTGGTAGAATTTGATCTCATAGGGCGCGCCAAGCTCCTCAAGCAGCCAGAGGATACGTTGCGAGCGGGACTCGTTGAGATGATGGACGGTGATCATGGGTGAGGCTCCTGTTTGGCCCTTCGTGCCTTGCCAAAGCGCAGTTGGCAATTGACGCTACGGCTGCTGCAGTGCAGCTCGCGCTTATGGCCTCAATTGCACAGAACCCCGACATACGTTTCCTTGGTCGCATCCTTGGTGATGTGATCCGTGAGCTGGGGGGCGAGGCGCTGTATCGGCGGACTGAATATATCCGTTCGACGTCGGTGGACCGGCACCGCGGCGTGGCAGGGGCGGACACGGTGGACCGCGGCCTCGATGCCCTGACGCTGGATGAAACGCTCGATTTCGTGCGCGGCTTCATGCTGTTTTCGATGCTGGCGAACTTGGCCGAGGACCGGCAGGGCGTCGCCGTCGAAACCGGTGCGGATGTGGCGCATGTCGCCGCGCAACTGGCCGAACATGGCATGGACGGCGCGGCGGTTTGCGAGATGCTGAGCCACGCGCTCGTCATGCCGGTGCTGACCGCGCACCCCACCGAAGTACGGCGCAAGTCGATGATCGACCACCGCAACCGCATCGCTGCGTTGATGGAATTGCGCGATGCGGGCGCAACCGAAACCGAGGACGGCGATGCGGTCGAAGCCGCGATTGCGCGCCAGATTGCACTGCTGTGGCAAACGCGTCCGCTGCGGCGCGAGCGGTTGTATGTCGAGGATGAAGTCGAAAATGCGCTGGCGTGGCTGCGCGATGTTTTTCTGCCGACATTGCCGGCACTTTATGCGCGCTGGGACCGGGCGCTGGGGCATCGGACGGCATCGTTCCTGCAA
>JANOZQ010000004.1:0-3804 GCA_031429555.1 Sphingomonas sp.
GAAGCGCGGCTCGAACGGATGGCGCGCGCATGAACCATTGGGCATTCGTGACGGCGGCCTATGTGCTTACGCTGGGTGGGACAGCCGCCGTGTCGCTCTGGGCTTGGCTGGCGATGCGTGCAGCGGAAAAGGCAGCACAACGGTGAAGGCCAAACATCAGCGGCTTATTCTTGCAGTCACGGCTCTGTTTGCCGTCGTTGGCTCGGGTGTCCTTGCGATGTCAGCCATCGGCGACCGGGCCAGTTATTTCTATGCGCCCGAAGACATTGCCAAGAACGGCATTCCGCAGGGCCAGGCCATACGCCTTGGTGGCATGGTCACCAAAAACAGCATTTTCCGTGCGCCCGATGGCGTCACAATGACGTTTATAGTCCACGACCAGGCGGGCAAAGTGCCGGTCCGGTTTAAAGGCATCCCACCCGACCTGTTCAAAGAAGGGTCGGGCGTGGTGGCCGAGGGTATGTTCGAGGGGCGTACCTTCGTTGCGACCAATCTCCTCGCCAAGCATGACGAAAATTACATGCCGCCGCAAATGGCGGGGAAACAACATAAAACGGATACGTTGACACAATGATTGCCGAAGCCGGCTTGGCTGCCCTGTGGATCGCCGCTGTTCTTGCCCTCCTTCAATTCGGGTTGGGTGCGATGGCCATATCCGATGCGCGGGCCGAATTGCGCCGCGGTGTGCGGACAGTTGCGGTGGTGCAGGGGTTGCTGATCGCGACGTCGTTCTGGCTGCTGATCATCTGTTTCCTGCGTTCCGACATGTCGGTCGAACTGGTGGCGGCGAACAGCCATTCGATGAAGCCGTGGCTCTATAAATTCGCCGGAACCTGGGGCAATCATGAAGGGTCGATGCTGCTTTGGGTCGCGGTTCTGGGTGTCGCAGGGGCAGCAATTGCGCTGCTCGAGCGGCGGATCAAAGAGCGGACACTGGCCGCCACGCTGATGGCGCAGGCGCTGATTGCTGCCGGATTTTATGCGTTTTTGCTGTTTTCGTCGAACCCGTTCAAGCGGCTGTTCCCGGTGCCGGTCGACGGCAATGGCCTCAACCCGCTGTTACAAGACCCCGGCCTCGCCTTCCACCCGCCGACGCTTTATTTCGGTTATGTCGGCATGTCGGTCGCGTTCAGTTTTGCAGTCGGTGCCCTGATCACCCGTGATGTCGACCGCGATTTCGCGCGCGCCATGCGGCCGTGGGTGCTGGCGGCTTGGATATTCCTCACATTGGGAATCACAGCGGGCAGCTATTGGGCTTATTACGAGCTTGGCTGGGGCGGCTGGTGGTTCTGGGATCCGGTCGAGAATGCGTCGCTGATGCCGTGGCTTGCCGCGACAGCGTTGCTGCATTCAGTGACGGTTCTGGCGACACGCGACGGCTTGCGTGCGTGGACGATCATGCTGGCAGTGGTCGCGTTTTCGATGAGCATGGTCGGGACGTTTTTGGTTCGTTCGGGCATCCTGACCAGCGTGCACAGTTTTGCGGTTGATCCGGCGCGGGGCAGCGTGCTGCTGGCGTTGCTGGCGCTTTATATCGGCGGCGCTCTCGTGCTGTTCGCGGTTCGTATTTCGACCGTGAAGGAAGGATCGCAATTTGATCTGATCAGCCGCGAAGGCGCGCTGGTTGCGAACAATCTGTTCCTCTCGGCGATCCTTGGCGTCGTTCTGATTGGCACGCTTTATCCCCTCGCAGCGGAGGCTGTGACCGGCGAGAAGCTGTCGGTCGGACCGCCTTATTTCGATGCGACAGCGGGGCCGCTGGCGCTCGCTCTGGTCATCGTCATGGGTCTCGGTCCATTGACGCGATGGCGGCGCGATGATTTGAAAGCTGTGCTAGGGCGCGTCTCGCTACCCATCGGGCTTGTCGTTGCCGCGCTGGTTGGCATGGCGGTGTTTGCGCCGCAGATCAGCATCCTGTCGTTCCTCGGTATCATCCTTGCCATCGGCATCGGCGCGGCGAGCCTAGCGCCGTTATGGAAACGCAATCTGCGCCGCACCCCGCTGTTCACTTATGGCATGGTGATCTCGCATTTCGGGATCGCGGTTGCGCTGCTCGGCATGGCGACCGAAAGCGCGTTCATTAAAGAAACACTGGTCGCAAAACGCATCGGCGAAAGCGCGTCGGTAGGCCCGTATAAAATCAAATTCGTCGGGATTGAACCAATCGCTGGACCGAACTGGACCGCGCTCGAAGCGACGCTTGAAGCGCAACGCGGAGACGGAAAACCCTTTCGCATGAAACCGCAGTCACGCCAATTCTCGGATCCGCAAACCGAGACCAACGAGGCGGCGATTGCGACCAAACTTGACGGGCAATTGTATCTGGTCGTCGGCAAGCAGGACGAAACCGGTCGTTGGCAATTGCGTTTGTGGTGGAAGCCGCTTGTTACGCTGATCTGGCTTGGCGGCGCGTTGGTCGCATTCGGTGGGTTTCTCTCGCTGGTCGGTCGTTTGCGGCGCGACAATGCGCTCGCGGAACGGCAAGCCTACGCATGAAGCGGGTTTGGCTTTGGCTTCCGTTGGCGGCTTTCGCTGTTTTGTTTGCGGTCGTCGCGTCTGGACTGATCAGCCCGACCAAATCCGAAAATCCGTCGAAAATGATCGGTAAGCCGTTGCCTGCTTTTGCGCTGCCTGCTGCCGCATCGTCGCGCCCCGCGCTGGCGAAGGCGGATTTTACCGGCAAGCCGCGTCTGATGAATGTGTTCGCGAGCTGGTGCGTCCCCTGTATTGCCGAGCTGCCGGTTTTGTCTGTGTTGACGCAACAGGGGGTCGTCATCGAAGGCGTCGCGCTCCGCGACAAGCGCGCCGATGTTGATGCCTTTCTTGCGCGCAACGGCAATCCCTATCGCGCCATCGGCCTCGACGTCGATTCGAGTCTCCAGCTGGCGATAGGTTCTTCGGGCGTTCCGGAGACTTTCGTGATCGATGGCAAAGGCATCATTCGTCACCAGCACATTGGTGCTATCGGCGAACAGGATATTCCGGCGATCCTTGAAAAATTAAGGCAAGCTCAGTGAGGCCTTTTGCCTTTTATGTTCTGCTCCTGATGGCGTCGCCCGCACTTGCTGATTCCTCGATGCCGGCGGCCCCGTATGCTAATGCGCAACTTCCCGATCCCGTGCAGGAAAAGGCGGCTCAGGCCCTGATGCTGTCGGTGCGCTGCCTCGTTTGCCAGGGCCAGTCGATTGCTGATTCGGATGCTGACATGGCGTCGGACATGCGCGCGATGATCCGCAAGCGCATAGCGGCGGGTGAGAAGCCCGAAGACATCCGCGCGTGGCTGATCGAGCGCTATGGCAATTGGGTGAGCTATAAGCCCGTCTTCGACGCGCAGACCGCGCCCTTATGGATTGCGCCATTGCTTCTGCTTGGCGCTGGCATCCTGCTGGCGCGCGGGCGTTTCAAGAAACGGGTGCGCTGAACATGGGTTGGGGGGTATTGCTGGGCTTTGCGGTCGTCGTGTTCGGATTATTGTGGCGTTACGGGAAGTTGCCCCGGTCTGCGTTGGAACTGACGGCGGCGGCATTGCTGCTCGGTGTGGCGGGCTATGCGTGGCAAGGCCAGCCGGATCAGTCTGGAACGTCCGTCAAATCACGCGACAGGCCGGATATGCTTGACCCCGCAACCGTCGAATCGCGTAAAAACATGATGGGCCAGTTCGGCACCGAAGCGCAGTGGCTTGACTATGCCGATACGATGACGCGCATGGGCCAAACCCAAATGGCCGTGCTGGCGATGCGTAGCGGCATTCGTGACAATCCCAAAAGCCCTGACTTATGGATCGGACTTGGCAACGCGTTGGTC
>JANOZQ010000005.1:0-2409 GCA_031429555.1 Sphingomonas sp.
GGCGTTCCCTGCGTCGTCGATCTGGCGGCAATGCGCGATGCGATTGCCAAGCTCGGCGGGGATACATCGAAGATTAACCCGCTGGTGCCGGTCCACCTGGTCATCGACCATAGCGTCATGGTCGATGAGTTTGGTCACCCCAAGGCGTTCGAGCAGAATGTCGAAATCGAATACCACCGCAACGCCGAACGCTATGACTTCCTGAAATGGGGGTCGAAAAGCCTCGACAATTTCAAGGCTGTGCCGCCGGGCACCGGCATTTGCCATCAGGTGAACCTCGAGCACATCGCGCAATGCGTGTGGACATCAGCGGAAATTGGGCGGTCGGACACGGACCGCCGCCAGGAGGAGGAATTTGTCGCGGGCGACCGCCGCACCGACAGCGAACGGCGCGGTGACATCGAAATCGCCTACCCTGACACTTGCGTCGGCACGGACAGCCACACGACGATGATCAATGGTCTGGGCGTGCTCGGCTGGGGCGTTGGCGGGATCGAGGCCGAAGCCGCGATGCTCGGACAGCCGGTGTCGATGCTCATCCCCGAAGTCGTTGGATTCAAGCTGACCGGCGCGATGGGCGAGGGGATCACGGCGACTGATCTTGTGCTGACCGCAACGCAAATGCTGCGCGCGCACGGCGTTGTCGGGCGGTTCGTCGAATATTATGGCCCCGGCCTCGATGCCCTCAGCCTCGCCGACCGCGCGACGCTGGCCAACATGGCGCCCGAATATGGCGCGACCTGCGGCTTCTTCGGGATCGACGAAAAGACGCTTGATTATTTGCGTCTCACGGGGCGTGAAGAGAGCCAGATTGCGCTGACCGAAGCCTATGCAAAGGCGCAGGGGCTCTGGCGGTTCGCGGATGCGCCCGACCCGGTGTTCACATCGACGCTCGAGCTCGACATGGCGACGGTGGTACCGAGCCTTGCCGGACCGAAGCGCCCGCAGGACAAGGTGGCCCTCACGCACGTTGATGACGTTTTTAATGGCGAACTTTCGTCGGTGTTTAAGCACGACGGCTTCAAGCGCGTCCCCGTTGATGGCCGCGACCATGACATTGGTGACGGCGACGTCGTCATTGCCGCAATCACGAGCTGCACCAATACATCGAACCCGAGTGTCCTTGTCGCCGCTGGTCTGGTTGCGAAAAAGGCGAACGAACTCGGCCTGAAACCCAAGCCGTGGGTAAAAACCTCGCTCGCGCCGGGGTCACAGGTCGTCACCGACTATCTGGTCAAGGCAGGGCTGCAATCGCATCTCGACGCGATTGGTTTCAATCTGGTCGGCTATGGCTGCACGACCTGCATCGGCAACTCGGGGCCGCTCGCCGAACCGATCAGTAAGGCAATCAACGGCAATGACATCGTTGCTGCCTCGGTCTTGTCGGGCAACCGCAATTTCGAAGGCCGTGTTTCGCCCGATGTCCGCGCCAACTTCCTCGCCTCGCCGCCGCTGGTCGTCGCTTATGCGCTGAAAGGCACGGTAACCGAAGATTTCACCACGACGCCGATCGGTCAGGCGACCGACGGCCACGACGTGTTCCTGAAGGACATCTGGCCGACCAACGCCGAAGTGCGCGAAACGATGGACGCCAATGTCGACCGCAGCATGTTTCAGGCGCGTTATGCCGATGTCTACAAGGGCGACGCGCATTGGCAGGCGATCCAGGTCGAGGGGTCGGACACTTACCAGTGGCGAGCCGGGTCAACCTATGTTGCAAATCCACCCTATTTCGATGGCATGTCGATGACGCCAGCACCGGTCAGCGACATCCTTGGCGCGAAGCCACTGGCGATTCTGGGTGACTCAATCACCACCGACCACATCAGCCCCGCTGGTTCGATCAAAGCGGATTCGCCCGCTGGCACCTGGCTGATGGAGCACCAAGTCGCAAAGGCCGACTTCAACAGCTACGGCGCGCGGCGTGGGCATCACGAAGTGATGATGCGCGGCACGTTCGCCAATATCCGCATCAAGAATGAAATGGTTCCCGGCGTCGAAGGCGGCATGAGCATTTATAACGGCGAAGTCATGCCGATCTATGACGCGGCGATGCGCCACAAGGCTGACATGACGCCGCTGATCGTGATCGGCGGCAAGGAATATGGCACCGGTTCGTCGCGCGACTGGGCGGCAAAGGGCACCAATTTGCTTGGCGTCCGCGCGGTAATTGTCGAGAGTTTCGAACGCATCCACCGGTCGAACCTCGTCGGGATGGGCGTGTTGCCATTGCAGTTCAAGGATGGCGATACCCGCTTGTCATTGGGCCTGACCGGCGAGGACAGCTTTACGATCACCGGCGTCGCTAACCTGACCCCGCGTCAGGACGTGACCGTCAATGTTACCCGCGCCGATGGCTCCACTTTTTCGTTTGCTGCGCTCTGCCGCATCGATACCGCCAACGAAGTC
>JANOZQ010000006.1:0-3743 GCA_031429555.1 Sphingomonas sp.
TACTCGGCAAGGGCGGCGCGCGACTAAAGGAAATCGGCAGCAAGGCGCGGGCGGAACTGGCGGTCATGTTGACCACAAAAGTGCATCTTTACCTGCATGTTAAAGTCTCTCCCAAATGGGACGAGAACCGCGAGGTTTACCGCGACATCGGGCTTGATTGGGTGGACTGAAGCAAGGACTCGACCCATTCAGGCACCAGTGCCCCAGCCGCCCCGTTCCGCGCCTCCTTGAAATAGCTACTTCCCAGCGACGGCTCCAGATTCATCTCAAGCGTCTCCGCACCGACATAACGCGCCGTCTGCACAAACCCCGCCGCCGGATAGACCGCGCCCGACGTGCCGACGGACACAAACAAATCGCAATCACGGATCGCCGCGTCGATTTCGTCCATCCGGTAGGGCATTTCGCCAAAGAAAACGATGTCGGGGCGCAGCGTCAGATTATCGCACACCCCGCACGCCGTGCCCGGCGCCAAGCGCTCTTCCCACGGACCCCGATCCCCGCATGATGCACAAAGCGCCGAGAGCAACTCACCGTGCATGTGGATCAAGCGTTTCGTCCCTGCCCGCTCATGCAAATCATCGACATTCTGCGTCACGATCAGCAACCCGCCTGGCCACTGCGCATCGAGCTGTGCCAGCGCCCGATGCGCTGCATTGGGTTCGACGGTCGCGAGCGCCGCCCGCCTGTCATCGTAAAACCGGTGCACGAGCTCGGGATTATCGGCTAACGCTTCCGGCGTGCACACATCCTCGACCCGGTGCCCCTCCCACAATCCACCCGGCCCGCGAAACGTCGCAAGGCCACTTTCAGCGGATATCCCCGCGCCCGTCAGAATAACGATATTGTGGATGTCGCGCACGCCCGCGCTATAGGACGGCGATGGCACAACACAAAACACGAATCGCGATTTTCGGTAGCGCAGGGCGTATGGGCCAAGCCATTGCCAAAGCTGCAGAAAATGCTGGTTGCACGCACGGCGGCATCGACATCGGCGGCGACGCGGCAGCACTGGCGCAGGTTAGCGACGTGATCGTCGATTTCTCGTCCCCCGATGCCCTGCCCGCGCACCTTGCTGCGGCGCGGCTGACGAACACCTCGATACTCATCGGCACAACTGGTCTCGACGGCACCCATCAAGTGATGATCGACGACGCGGCAAAGGACATCGCTATCATTCAGGCAGCGAACACTTCACTTGGCATCAACCTGCTCAGCGCTCTCATTGAACAAGCAACAGCGCGGCTCGGCGATGACTGGGACATCGAAGTTGTCGAAATGCACCATCGCCATAAAGTAGATGCGCCATCGGGCACCGCTTTGCTCCTTGGCCAGGCAGCCGCGAACGGGCGCGGAAAAAGCCTGCCCGAACTCAGCCGCTTCGACCGCGACGGTGTGCGCGATGTTGGCAGCATTGGCTTTGCGAGCTTGCGCGGCGGATCGGTCGCGGGCGATCACATGGTCATCCTCGCGACGGACGGTGAACGCATCGAACTTGGCCACCTGGCCGAGGACCGCAGTATCTTTGCACGTGGCGCGGTCAAGGCAGCGCTCTGGCTGGCGGGCAAACCAGCAGCGCGATACACGATGGCGGATGTCCTCGGATTGTGAAGCGCGCGGATGTTTTCGAATTTTATCGCCGTCTTGCGGAGGCCAATCCGTCACCCGAAACCGAACTTGAATCGGTCAACATCTACACGCTGCTGGTCGCCGTCGTGCTGTCTGCGCAAGCCACCGATGTCGGAGTCAACAAGGCAACCCGCGCGCTTTTCGCCAAAGCCGACCACCCGCAGGCAATGCTCGACTTAGGGCTCGAAACCGTGCGCGACCACATCCGCACGATCGGCTTGTTCAATAACAAGGCCAAAAATGTCATCGCGCTTTCACAAATCCTTGTCGATCAGCATGGCGGCGAAGTGCCCACCGACCGCGACCTGCTCGAAACGCTCCCCGGCGTCGGGCGCAAAACCGCCAATGTCGTCCTCAACGTCGCACTCGGAGCCGAGACTTTCCCGGTCGATACCCACGTTTTCCGAGTATCCAACCGCACCGGCCTCGCCAAAGGCAAAACCCCCGAAGCGATCGAGAAAATCCTCGAGAAGCAGACGCCTGCCCCGTTCCGCAACGCCGCACACCATTGGTTGATCCTGCATGGTCGCTATCTCTGCAAGGCGCGCGCCCCAGAATGCTGGCGCTGCCCCGTCGCGGACCTCTGCGCGTTCAGGCTCAAGTCAGAAAATCCGGCGCACACCGTAGCGAAGAGTCGAAAAGGAGCGCCCCATGTATAAGCTCGCAATTGCTGCCTTCATTCTCGTTGCCGGTCCCGCGACTGCCCGCGACCGCAACACGCCGCCCGAAGCCACGCCGATTGGTGAGCCGGTCAGCTGCGTCTCTCTGCGCAGCATCCAGTCAACGCAAGTCCACGGCGACAGCACGATCGATTTCCACATGGGCGGCGGCAAGGTTTTCCGCAACACCCTGCCCAACAGCTGCCCCAGCCTCGGCTTCGAAGAACGCTTCCTTTATAAAACTTCGCTTAGCCAGCTTTGCTCGGTCGACATCATCACCGTCCTGACATCGCCGGGCCTGTCGCAAGGGGCCAGTTGCGGCCTCGGCAAATTCCAACCCGTCGTGTTGGTCAAAAAGACTAGCAGCGCGGACCCTGCCCTGATACGGCACCCGTTGAAGCACCGGTAGCTCAGCTGGATAGAGCACTGCCCTCCGAAGGCAGGGGTCAGGGGTTCGAATCCCTTCCGGTGCGCCATATTCTGGCCCATCCCAGAATCAGTTTGCGGATAACCAATCGCTGGCTATAGGAAACGCCCATCGCGGGCGTGGTGGAATTGGTAGACGCGCCGGACTCAAAATCCGGTTCCGCAAGGAGTGTGGGTTCGATTCCCACCGCCCGCACCATCCTTGCAAATCGAAAGCGACGCTCTCCCTCTGCAAAATGCGGAACTAAAGGCCACCGCACGTGTTGGTCAGTAGTACGTTCGTAAAATCGACGTGCAGTGTGAATTAAAGCAGCGTTGAGATACCCAGCTCGCGGTCAGTTCGGCGACCGCAAGCGGCTACATCACCTTGCTCGCGCTCGATAGTCGGCTGCAAGTGCTGCGCGCAACGCTGAAGGCGCGGGGAGAGGCGCTTCGTATCGCCCGCAACCGCGCCGAAGTCGGCTATACGTCGCAGCTCGAATTGAACCAGTCGGAAGCCGAATATCACTCGACCGAGCAGCAACTGCCAGTACTGACAACATTGGTTGCGCGGCAGGAAACCGCCCTGTCGCGACTTATCGTAGATACAACGCGATCAGTCAATCGTGGCAGTTTCGACGCGCTCCGCATCCCTGAAACGCCTGCTGCACAGCCGACGGAACTGACCCGCCGTCGGTCCGATGTGGCTCAGGCAGAATTTGCGCTTGCTGCCACCGATGCCCAGTTATGTAGCGCCCGAACGCAATTCCTGCCCCAGGTCCGCTTGAGCGCGTCGGCAGGGGCGCTCTTTTCCAGCGCCTTACCCAATCCCGTGAGTCTCTGGTCGCTTGGCGGCAGTATATTGGCACCGCTGTTCAACGGGGGGCACCTGCAGGGTCAGTTCGATGGCGCGACTGCCCGCCGCGACCAAGCCGCATTCGCGTACCGCAGGACCTTTCTCATTGCCTTTCGCGAGGTCGAGGATCAGCTGGCGCTGATCGGGCAACAAGTGTTTCAGGAGCAATCACTGCTCGCCCAGCGCGCGGCAGT
>JANOZQ010000007.1:0-2588 GCA_031429555.1 Sphingomonas sp.
CCGGGCTGGTTCGATTCGGGGGGATTGCACATATACTCGATCTAAGCCGCATCGGCAGGTGGTGACAATGGCCTGCGTCGCGCTAAAGGCTGTGCGCATGACACATCCCCAACCCAAGCAATGGATCATGGACATTGCGCCCTATGTCCCCGGCCGGTCGGCAACTGACGACGGACGCAAGGTTGCCAAGCTGTCCTCGAACGAGAACCCGCTCGGCACCAGCAACGCTGCGCAGGCTGCGTTTACCGCACACGCCGCCGATCTGGCGCGCTATCCCGATGCGTCGGCGGCGGCGCTGCGCGAAGCGATTGCGGTGAAATATGACCTCGATCCAATGCGGGTAATTTACGGAACAGGGTCCGACGAGATCCTGCACCTGATCGCCGGTGCCTATGCGGGACCGGGCGACGAAGTGGTGCAAGTCCGTTACGGCTTTGCGGTGTATGAAATCGCGACGCGGCGCGTGGGCGCAACACTCGTGATTGCGCCGGACGCGGACTATGCGACTGATGTCGACGCGATCCTTGCCGCCGTGACGCCAGCCACGCGCATTGTTTTCGTCGCCAATCCCAACAACCCGACCAGCACATTTACCCCGCGCGCCGAAATGGCGCGGCTGCATGCGGGACTGCCCGCCGATGTGATGCTGGTGATCGATCAGGCCTATGCTGAATATCTGGACGCGGATGAGGATGACTGGGGGCTGGACCTCGCCAAGACGCAGGCGAATGTAATCGTCACACGGACCTTTTCCAAAATTTATGGGCTGGCTGCGGAGCGCATCGGCTGGGGCTATGGCTCGGCAGAGGCCGTCGCAGCGATGCACCGCATCCGCGCGCCGTTCAATGTGACGACCGGCGGACAGGCGGCAGCAATTGCGGCACTGCATGACGTGGCGTTTGTCGACCACAGCCGCGCGCTTAATGCGACTTGGCGAGCATGGCTGGCCGATGAAGTCGCCAAAATGGGCAATGCCGGATTGCGCGCCATCCCGTCGAAAACCAATTTCCTGCTGATCCTGTTCGAAGGCGCGGTGAGTGCGGAAACCGCCTACAAAGGGTTGATGGAGCATGGCTTCATCACGCGCTGGCTGCCGGGACAGGGCTTGCCCAATGCGCTTCGCATTTCAATCGGCACTGAGGAGGAAACACGCGGTGTGGCCGAAGCATTGCGGAAAATTGTGACCTGATGCTGCCCTTTGCGCGCGTCTCGATCATCGGGCTGGGCTTGATCGGTTCGTCGATTGCGCGCGCCGTGCGCGACGCCATGCCGACAGTCGTTTTGACGGGCCACGATGCCGACCCGGACGTGCGTGAGACAGCGCGGGCTTTGAAATTGTGTGACGATGTGGCGGACACGGCAGGCGCCGCGGTGACCGACGCCGATCTCGTTATCCTGTGCGTGCCGCCCGGCGTCATGGGTGCGGTGGCGGAGAGCATCGCCGCCGATCTGCCCCCCGAAGCGGTGATCAGTGATGTCGGATCATCGAAAGCCGCTGTTACGGCAGCGCTAGCGGTGGCTTTGCCCATGCATGCAATCGTGCCAGCGCATCCGGTTGCCGGAACCGAACGCAGCGGACCCGAGGCAGGCTTTGCCGCATTGTTCCACAATCGCTGGTGCATCCTGACCCCTGCAGAGGGAACGTCTGACAGCGCTGTCCAACAAGTCACGGCTTTCTGGGAGCGGCTCGGTGCGCAGGTCGAGGTGATGGACGCCGCGCACCACGATTTGGTGCTGGCCGTGACCAGCCATCTGCCGCATTTGATTGCTTACACAATCGTTGGGACCGCGTCCGATCTGGAAGGCGTGACGCAATCCGAAGTCATCAAATATTCAGCGGGGGGTTTTCGCGATTTCACGCGCATTGCAGCATCGGACCCGACGATGTGGCGCGATGTGTTTTTGACCAACAAGGATGCTGTGCTCGAGATGCTCCAGCGTTTCAGTGAAGACCTGACCGCGCTGCAACGCGCCATCCGCTGGGGCGACGGCGAGGCGCTGTTCGACTTGTTCACCCGCACCCGCGCGATCCGGCGGAGCATTATTGAACAGGGACAGGATGATGACCGGCCCGATTTCGGGCGCAAGGATCACTGATTCAGGACATTGATTGCGGTGTGAATGCGCGCTTCGATCTCTTCGCGCGGTAAACCCGCCGGGATCGCTTCGCCAACGCGCATCGTGACGGTGCCGGCATAACGCAGAAACTTGCCTTTGGGCCATAGCCGCCCCGTGTTCAGCGCCACAGGATAGACGGGCAGACCCAGCGTCTTATACAGCCCCGCTATGCCCGGTCGCAACGCAGGCCGCTCGCCCGGCGCAACGCGCGTTCCTTCGGGGAAAATCACGATGGGCCGGTCTGCCGAGGCCGCCTCGCGCGCGGCTTTCAGCATCATGCGCAATGCGGCAGACCCCGCCTCGCGTGAAATGGGAATGACGCCGTGCCGCCGCGCAACCCAGCCCCAGATCGGGATGCGAATCAGCTCGGCCTTGAACACGGTAGCGGGGCGATCAATCAGACGCAGGATCTCGATCGCCTCGAGCATCGATTCATGCTTCATCGCAATAATGCAGGCACCGGTCGGGAA
>JANOZQ010000008.1:0-1912 GCA_031429555.1 Sphingomonas sp.
CGATAGAGCGATGAATTGTCGATCACTGTGCAGCCCGCCGCGGCAAAGCGCGGTGCATGGATTTTGGTCGCGGTCGATCCGATCGCGAACAGCGCCATATCCCAGCCAACGGGATCGAAATTGTCGATATTCTGGACCTTCAGCGTTTTGCCGCTGTCGCCATAATCAACCGAAAGCCCTTGGCTGCGCGACGACGCGAGCACAGCAATTTCATCCGCCGGAAATTCGCGCTCCGCCAAAATGTTGAGCATCTCACGCCCAACATTGCCGGTCGCCCCTGCGACCACGATCCGGTAACCCATGTGCTATCTCCTGCTGCGCTGCGGCATAGCGCGCAAATTGTTACTGTCCACCCTCGTCAGGCGGGCAACGCGTCGAACGCTACTGTCAGACGTTCGTGGCTGCTTTCGAAGGGCAGCGTGCCATGCCAGAAATAAGACGGGAAAAGCACCAACTGTCCGACGTGCGGCCGCACAATACGGCGCGGCCCAAGCGGTAGTTTGAGCGCTGCATCTGGCACGCCAAAAGCCAGCGCCCCCGCATCACCGTCCCCGCCAACTTCGGGCGGCAGATCAATGTAAAGCGCGCTGCTCAACCATCCTTCGGGGTGCATATGGCTGATATGAAAACCGTGCGACTGCAGACGGACCGACCAGGATCCCGAAAAACCGGCCTTTCGCGTATTGCGCGACAAAAACGGGTGTGGGTTACCACGGAAAGACGGGAAAGTGCATCCGCTACCGCCTTCTGAATCGCCGATTTCAGGTTCACAATCACCGGATCAGGACTGTTAAACAACGTCCCCCGCGTCTGCGTGCCCCCACGCAGCGATTGATCACCCGGCGCGGCAAACACCCGGTGCCGCCGCTGAAGATTCTCACCAAGAGCGCGCCAATCAACGCCGTGTACCTCGGTCACCATGACATGCCGGTCATAATCCGCCAGCCAAGCCTCCCGCGGATCGGCCCGCACCCGCCAGATGGCCGTCAGCAGCGCCCACGCCGACTGATCATGTGGTGCCAGCATCGTCGCCCGCAACGCCTCTGTCTCTGCTGCCTGATAGTCACCAAGCCGCGTCAGCACATGCGCGAGCGTTGTCCGTGCCGGGGCATAGTCGGGTTCAACCGCAAGATCATTGACCAGCACATCGCGCGCCGCGCCATCGCGGCCGAGACCCGACAACGCCAGTGCATGATAAACCGTGATCATCGTGTCCTTGCCAAACCGCGCTTCGGCGTCATGCGCCAGCGCAAGCAGTGCCACCCAATCGGAGTGCCCCCGCGCCGCTGCCAATGCCGATACCCAGAGCATGCCGATATCGGGCCGTTTCAACAGCGCCGCGCGATAGCTGTCGAGCGCTTCGGATGCGCGACCGATCTGCGGCAACAAGGCGGAAAGGGTCTGATGCCCATCAAGGACATCTGGATGGTCTGCCAATAATGCTTGATAATCGGCCACGGATTCGTCGAACCGCCCCAGATCCCCGAGGATGTGGGCGCGCATCAGCCGCGTTTCGGTTCGCGGCGCGCCCATTTTCAGCGCGGCTTCAATCGCCACCAACGCCTCGTCGAAATGCTCGTCGATACGCAGCGCGACAGCGCGGTTGTGCGCCGTAATGACTGTTTCAGTCATTCTTCTTGACGACTGTCCGGTCAAGAAAGCCGAGGATCGTCCGCCATAAATGCACGCTGACTCCCGGCCCCGCGACGCGGTGTGTCTGCCCGGGATAGACCATAGTTTCGAACGGCTTGGCCCCCTGCTGGAGCTTCGCCATCAGCGCCGTCGTGTTTTCGAACACGACATTGTCGTCAGCCATTCCGTGGATCACCAACAGCGGATCAATCATCCCGGTCGCCGTCTCAAGCGCACTCGATTTCTTGTAAGCCGCCGCATCAACCTGCGGCGTGCCCAT
>JANOZQ010000009.1:0-2244 GCA_031429555.1 Sphingomonas sp.
CCGCGACCATGTCGATGACATCCTGCGTGACCGCATCGGGCGGATAATGCGGCGCAGCGGGCACGAACAGATTATTCCCCGCAGGCTTGCGGTTTTCCTTGTCGAAATTCCATTCGCCGCCAGCGGGCTTGTCGCCATCCATCAGCAAGCCGGTCTTGCGCCGCATGTCGCGATAGAAAAACTCCATGCGGAATGATTTTCGCCCGTTGGCCCAGTCGTCGAATTCGCCGTGCGTCGCGATGAAGCGGGTATCGGCGCGGATATCGACAGGGATGCCGAAAATCGTCTCCCACGCGTCGAGCATCGCCTGCACGCGCCACTCGCCGCTTTCGGTGACGACAATCCGGTCGGGCGCGTGACGTTCGACCGCCCGCGCGATTTCGCCGGTGAAGCTCCCCGCATTGTCGGGGTCGTCGAGTTTTACATAATCGACAGTCCAGCCTGCCGCGCGCAACGCTTCGGCATGATGGCGCATGGCCGAGAGGATGAACGCAATCTTGCGTTTATGATGGCGGACATAAGTGGTCTCGTCGGCCACTTCCATCATCAGTATGATCGTGTCCGCAAAGTCTGCTTCGTAAAGCGAGGACAGGTCGAACGACAATTGGTCACCAAGGACCGGGATCAGAGTCGTCATCCCCGCGCATTGCCATTATGGGCGGGATTATGACACCGAAATTTCTTGGCCAGACCAGCAGCCTGCCTGCTTCACCCGACGAAGCGGCGCTTGATTATGTGCCCAATCCGCGTCCCGGCCGACCCTATCTCGTCCGCTTTACCGCGCCCGAGTTTACCTCGCTGTGCCCCGTCACGGCGCAACCCGATTTTGCGCATCTCGTCATCGATTATGCGCCCAACGCGACTATCGTCGAATCGAAATCGTTGAAGCTGTTCCTTGGCAGCTTCCGCAATCATGCGGCGTTCCATGAGGATTGTACGGTAGGTATCGCCGAACGCCTGTTCACCGAAATGGCCCCGCATTGGCTGCGCATCGGCGGATACTGGTATCCGCGCGGCGGCATTCCGATCGACGTCTTCTGGCAATCCGGCGAACCGCCTGCGGGGTTGTGGCTCCCCCCGCAGGATGTTCCCGGCTATCGCGGTCGCGGTTAGGCGAGAATTGCTTTTGATCGACGACGCAGCGACGCGCCAACGATACCGAAGCCTGCAATCATCATCCCCCACGTGGTTGGTTCGGGTACCGCGCCGAGCTGTCCGGCCTCGGCCCCTGTAATGTTGAAACTATACAGATAGCTGGGGATCAGGAATTGGCCATTGGGGCAACCCGTGCCGATCGCGACTTGCGACGTGACGCCGCCCGCACCCGATGTGCAGACGTCGAATTGTATGCCCTGCCCATTTTGGGTGACCGAGAAATCATTGTCGGTCGACAGGATCAGCGCAAATTCCATGCCGCCGTTTTTCGACACGAGCGTCAGGCCTTCGAGCTTTTCGGTGAGGGGCAGGCCTGCCGCGAGCAACGCCGCCTGTACGTCCAGAAACAGTGACTTGCTGACCGGTACGACACCCGCCGGCAAAGCATTTGAACCGGCGAGGCTGATTGCCGAGACATCGGTCGCACCGGCAAGGTCGATGATATAAACGCGTTTCGAACCAACAGGCGCGCCCGTTCCTGTCGCATCACCGACGCCGAACCCGCGATTGTCTCGCTCAATTATGAGAAATTTGCCGTTGCCCAACGCGGTAATGCTCGACACCCCGATATTGCGGCCCTGTGATGTCGCGCCGAAATCGTTCGCGGTGCCGGGAATGCGGCCATTGATGTCTGCAAGCGCTTCCAGCTGATAGATAAATTGCCCGGTCGATGTGCCGGTGACCATATCATATTGAACGATGCGCAGGTTCCGGCTGCGACGACCGTCGTTTGAATCACCTTCGTTGACCAAGGGATCCTGGAGGATCGCATAGGCCTTTGTCCCGTCCGGTGAGACTGTCAGACCTTCGTAGCCGCGATTATCCTGGCGTCCGTTGGTCAGCGTCGTGCCCGAAAAGTCGAGCGCGCCGGTGCTGTTGCGCGGGAGCAGATTGGCGGGCGGCGTGAAGGCGCGGACAAAGCCGCCGTCGGGGAGAAACTCATAGACCGATGGGCCATATTCATCCGAAACGAGGAAATTGCCGTTTGAAAGGCGGACGAACCCTTCCGAATCGAACGAGCGACCGAGGATGTTGCTGCTGCCGCCCGGCAGCAAGTTGGGCGCAAGGCCAGATAACGGGTTGCCGTCC
>JANOZQ010000010.1:0-3220 GCA_031429555.1 Sphingomonas sp.
GGCACACAGCGCATATTCGAGGTTGCTGAGGCCCGGCCCTTCAAATTCAAACGAGTCGTCAACGGGAATGCGCCCTGCGCTCGGCGGCATAAACAGGTTCCAGATGCCCGCGGCTTTCGCCCGCGCCTTTTCCTCTTCGACGACCGGCAGCACTTTCCAGCGGCTCCCTTGCGCCTGCTGGTCGTAATAATCCTGCGCGCGCGGGAAATCATGCGCGGCCATGTGATCGCGCACCCGGTCGCGCCAATGCCGCTGGCGGTCGGTAAGGTCGAAATCCATGCGCTCTCTCCTTGACGTTCGCGTAAAGCCTATGGCCCTTCGAATCCGGCTTTGCCTAGCCCTTTTGTTTCGACGCTACGGCAAGCTTGGCGACACGCGCGTCATGTTCGGCCTGACCGAAGGGAAAGCGCAGCGAGGCCAACGCGGCAGCTGTGCCGAGCGCCATCGTCACGACGACAAACAGCAGCGTATAGTGATCCAGCGTTGTCGCAGACACAGCGCCCGGAGTCGCTTTCTCGGGGAAGTTTGCAAACTCAAGAACGCGACTTGCGATCCAGATACCCATCGCTGTCGATGCCTTTTGCATGAACAGGGCACCTGAAAAAAACAGCCCCTCTTCGCGCCGCCCGGTTCGTTCTTCGGACGCTTCGACCACGTCGGACATCATCGACGCCCCGATCATCAATGCACCGATACCGAGCGCCGTTCCGATCGTATTCAAAAGCAAAAATGCAGGAAGCAGCATCGGTGACCCGACTTCGGGAAAGAGGCCAAGTAGTCGTAACGTGTAGGTCGAACTGACAAATATGGCGGACGATAAAGCCAGTGCGGCGCTGGCCCGCACTTTGCCGAACCGGTGCACAATGGGCATAACAGCAAAGAATATCGCGACCATCCCGCCAAACAGCGTGCCTGCGTAAATCAACAGCTCGCCGCCCTTGAATTGCCAGACATAGTTCAGATTATATTGCGAGATCGCAAAGCCGACCCCCTGGTTCACATAGCCGAAAAGTCCGGCAATCATGAGAATGACGAACGCACGGTTTGACAGCGATTCACGAAGGTCGCGGAGGGTTTCCCCCGATGGTTTTCGTTCAATGCGTTTCAACGGTTGCTTGGCATACAACCGATGCGTGCCGAGCGCGGAAATCATTACGGTGACCGCCATGACGACAGCGCCGAATATGCCGTAATTGTGGAAGCCGGTGACTGCCGCCGGTCCCGACATCACGGGCAGGAAAACGCCGTAAGCCAGCATCAGCATCGACAGCCCGCCTGCCCAGCCGAACAGATAGCGATACCGCAGCACCGATGTCCGCTCGTGATAATCGAGCGTCATTTCCGGCGCCATAGCAAGCGATGGAACCTCGTTCATCGTGATGGCGGCGCGCGTAAAAATGGCAGAGACGAGCAACCAGCCAAGGATATAAGCCTGCGACCCTTCGGGCGGATGCCATAACATCAACCACGACAGCGCAATCGGGATTGCGGATGCATAAAGCCAGGGATGGCGGCGCCCCCATTTTGTATGCGTCCGGTCGGTCAGAAATCCGACAAACGGATCGAGCAGTGCGTCAAAAATAAGCGCGATGGCAATGACCGTCCCGACCAGTCCTGCGGGCAGCCCGACAACCTGATTGTAAAACAGCAGCAGGAAAGTGGTGTAGCCATTGTCCTTGATGCCGTAAGCGACCGCGCCCAGCCCATACGTCAGCTTTGCCCCCATCGGCACACGCCCTGTATCGCTCATAGACATTGCATCCTTTTCAGCGGCACGATGGGTGGCGAATTCAATCCGGTCAACTGCCGCTACGGAAAACGGGGCGGTGCAAATGTTGCTTGCCGTAAACGTAAAGCAGGCATAGTTTCCAATGCAAATCTGCTGATTTTTTAGGAGAGTCGCCCGTGACTGATACCGCTTCGGATCTGGAAACCTTTCGCGCGGAAACCCGCGCATGGCTGGAGGCGAACTGTCCGCCCGAAATGCGCGAGCCCGTTCGCGACGAGACTGACGCTTGCTGGGGTGGCCGCAATCCGACGTTCAAGTCGCCTGCACAGAAGCAATGGATGGATGTTATGGCGGCAAAGGGCTGGACCGTGCCCGACTGGCCGGTCGCTTATGGCGGTGCGGGCTTGTCGCCCGAACAGGCCAAGATTTTGCGGCAGGAAATGCAGTCGCTCAAATGCCGCTCGCCACTGTCCAGCTTCGGCATCTGGATGCTCGGGCCCGCGCTGCTCCAGTTCGGCACCGAGAAACAGAAGGTCCATTACCTGAACCAGATCGCCAAAGGCGAAATCCGCTGGTGTCAGGGTTATTCGGAACCCGGATCAGGCAGCGATCTCGTGTCGATGCAGACATTCGGCGAGGACAAGGGCGACCATTGGGTCGTCAACGGCCAGAAAATCTGGACGTCCTACGCCGACAAGGCCGACTGGATTTTCTGCCTCGTCCGCACCGACAAGACGAACAAATATCAGGGCATCAGCTTCCTGCTGTTCGACATGAAGACGCCGGGCGTGACGACCAAGCCGATTTTGCTGATCAGCGGCAATTCGCCCTTCTGCGAAACATTCTTCGACAATGTCGTCGTGCCCAAGGACCAGATTGTCGGCGAACTCAACCGCGGCTGGGACGTTGCCAAATATCTACTCGGGCACGAGCGCGAGATGATCTCGGGCGGTGGCCTCGGCACCGACATGATGTCAATCGGTGCGCAGTTCAAAGACGTGGCGCACGAAGAACCGTGCTTGCGCGCCGACATGGCCGATTTCGATGTCGAGGTGATGGCCTTCCGCGCGATGAGCGAGAAGTTTGTCGACGAAATGAAAGCGGGCAAATCGCATCCCGCACAGCCCAACATGATGAAATATGTCGGTACTGAATTGAACAAGCGTCGCCATGAACTGATCATGGCCGCAGGCGGGTCCGAAGCGCTCGAATGGGACTCGGAAGGATCGCGCGGCGGTGCCAAGGCGCGCGGCTGGCTGCGCACCAAGGCGAACAGCATCGAAGGCGGAACCAGCGAAGTGATGCTCGGCGTGGTCGCCAAGCGGATTTTGGATTTGCCGGGGGCGTGACCGAAACGGGAAAAGTGTCAGACACTTTTTCACCGACATGCCTTCCCATTTAAGAATTTAAGTTCGCGAAAAAGTGTCTGACACTTTTCCCTTCGGAGATTTCAATGCCCCTCTACCTGACCGAAGACCAATCGATGCTCCG
>JANOZQ010000011.1:0-2090 GCA_031429555.1 Sphingomonas sp.
GGATCGAACAGCACGGTCGCACGGTAGCCCATGACTGCGCCCTGATGCCCGACCAGCCGGTGGCCGCGATAATTATAGTCGCGCCAGCCCAGCGCATATTGCGACGTGCCCATCGCCTGGTTGAACATGCCGCGGCGACGATCCGTGCTGATGCGCGGCTGGTGGATGCGGTCAAGCACGCGCTGAGGCACCACGGCGGGAGCGGCACCCATCTGTGCCTGCATCCATCGGGCGAGATCGAGGATCGACGAATTGACGCCGCCCGCCGCAGGGACACGGTAATAATTGTCGTTCACTGTCACCATGCGTCGCCCGACATGCGGCTTCGCCCAGCTTTTCGAGGCGATGAGGCCCGCACGGCTGATGCTGGCATCGGCCATGCCCAGCGGCCCGAACAGCTCGCGCGCGACGACCTGTTGATAGGGACGTCCGGTGATATTCTGGACAATCTCGGTCGCCGCATCGAATGCGACGTTTTGGTAGGCGTGGCATTGGCCCGGTGCACAGAGCGGTGTGAGCGTAGCGAGCATCGGGCGCAGGGTGCGCGGATCGGCCCCGGCTTCGAGCTTGCGGTCAAACGCATTGCGCGTCACGCCAAGCCGATGCGACAGCAGGTCGTCGACTGTCGCGCGGGTTTCATTGCCCGCAGGCAGTTTCAGTGTTGTTGCATAGTCCGACACCGGCGCGTCAAGCGACAACCGCCCCTGCGCCGCCAGATCGCCGACCATTGTTGCGGCGACTCCCTTGGACAATGACGCCCATCGGAACACGGTGCGCGTGTTGACCGGCTCACCACCGACAGCCGCCGTTGTTCCATAGCCACGTGCAAACGAGATGCGGCCATTTTCGATGACCGCCACGGAAAGTCCGACCATCGAGGGGTCGGCCATGATGCCGCTGATCCGGCTGTCGAAGTCGCGGTAGTCGATCCGGTCGCTGTTGTTTGATCCGTTCCACCACTGGCCGATTTTGCGGGTGATGGTGCCGACCTGCGCCGTCTGTGGTCCGGTGTTTGCGGCAATGACCCAGTCGGTACTGCCGACCAGCGCTGCGCCACCAATTAAAACCAGCCCCAAAAACTTGAACTTTCCGGCCATTTTCACGCGATCCGACACTCCATTTGCCCGGTTATCATGTGGAACAGGTATCGGAGTGTTGAACAAGCCCGCGCGGACTCGACTGGCCGTGTGGAAATCACGTCCGGTCGTTGAAATGCATCAATTCAGGACAAAAGGTCGGCGCGGGTGAAGAGGGGTTTGGCCCATTTGTCGATTTGTTCGCGCAATTTTGCGTGTTTAATCCGATCATAGGCGATGACATCGGCGAAGACAGAGAGGTCGCTTTCTTCGAGCCCCATCCGAATCGCGGCGATGTCGTCTTCACTGACTGACCCATAAACGACAAGATCGACGTCCGAACCAGGCCTCGCTCGACCCTGAGCCCGCGATCCATAAACGCCGACCGTTTCGATTTCTCGCGCAAATGGCTCAAAAACTGACCGGAGCACCGAACGCTGTTGTGTCGTCAGGTCAATTTCCTGCAGCACGTTCGGTTTCCAGTTTTGTGCGGACGGCGGTGAGCAGTGGGTAATATTTCGTTTTGATGTCGAAAACTGTTTTCTCAAACGCGTCAAAGTCATATTCGTGGGACATCTGATTTCGTGCCTTCATCGCTTCGACCCAGCCATCGCCATCATCAATGAGATTTATTTCAAATGCCGCGCGGATGACGTTGATCGCCGACGGGATGTTGAGCCGTTTGCCAGTATCCGCCAGATAGTCACGGAGCGACTTCCAACCGAGTTCCCAACAAATTTCGAAACGCTGAATCAGCCCGGCATTTTCGAGATCAGACAGCTTTTGGGTCCCAGACAGTTCGACCGTCTCCTGAAGCAAAGCGAGCGTCGAGAGAAAATTCTCAAACCGAAAATGCCAACGGGGCGTATCCATTCAGCTCACATACCGCGCCGTCGTCTTCGCCGCCACCTCATCCGCCGTCACGCCGGGGGCCATTTCGATCAGCTTGAACGGCGACGCATGATCAGGCCGCTGGAACACAGCCAGATCAGTGATAATCATGTCGACGACATT
>JANOZQ010000012.1:0-1880 GCA_031429555.1 Sphingomonas sp.
TGACCTATCCGCTTGAAGTTGGTTTTGCAGCGCCGATCACTTTGTCGGGCGGCATGGAATATCGCCGCGAACAGTATAAAGCGACCGTTGGTGATGCACAGTCGTTCGGGGCGGGCATTTATGCATCGCAGCCACTCTACAATCTGGTTTCGCCAGGTGTTTACACCCCGGCGCTGAACACAGCGACGCCACCAACTCAGATCATTGCCAACCAGTCGCCCGGTGCTAGTGGTTACGGCGGCACCAGCCCGCAGGCGGCAGGCACGTTCAGCCAGTCGAATTATAGTTTCTATGCCGGCGCGGAAACCGATGTGACCGAAGCTCTCAGTCTCGGCGTTGCGGGACGGTATGAAAACTACAACACTTTTGGCGGTGTTGTTGTTGGCAAGTTCAACTTTCTCTACCGCGTCAGCGATGCCTTCTCGCTGCGTGGCACCGTGGGCACCGGCTTCCACGCCCCATCACCGGGACAGAGCAATGTCCAGATCCTGACGACAAATTTCGTCAGCGGTGGTCAGGTTCAGACCGGCACTTATCCAGTCGGTAGTGCGGTTGCGCAATATTTTCAGGCAAAAGCACTGGTGCCCGAACGATCGACCAACTTTGGCCTCGGTTTCATCGTCAAGCCAATGAGCGGCCTGACGTTTACGGTTGATGCCTATTCGATCAAGGTCACGAACCGCCTGACGATTACGAAGAACTTCACGGTGACGCAGGCTGACATCAACGCCCAGCCAGCGCTGGCGGCGGTCGGTCCGGGCGGCGTGGTCAACTATTTCGCCAACGCCTATGACACGATCACCGAAGGCGTCGATGCGGTTGCGGCCTATCGTTCCGACCTTGGTGAGGGCAAGTTCAACGCCTCGCTTGCCTATAATTACAACAAGAGCCGGGTGACGCGCTCGACCAGTGCAGTCAGCCCTGCGCAGATTGCCGGTGTGTCGACTTTTGCACCGAAACATCGTGCCATTTTGTCGGCAGGGTATGAGCTTGGCGGCTTTGCGTTGAACGCGCGCGGCAACTACTACAGCTCGTGGCAGCAGACGGTTGATTATCCGGGCCAGACATTCGGTGCGAAAGCCACCGCTGACCTCGATCTGAGTTACACAATTGCCGACCATATACGTTTACGGTTGGCGCAAATAACATCTTCAACACCTATCCAGACAAGATTGCTGCATCGGCGACGAACCCGATTTATCAGGTCACCGGCAGCCTTGCCGACGGCCAGATTTATCCTCGCTCGGGCGGACCGTTCGGGATCAATGGTGGTCTTTGGTATGCGCGCATTAAGGTGAAATATTGATCCGCATGAAGGATTGAAAATCGGGGCGGGAAAGTTTCGGCTTTCCCGCCCTTTTTTTGTTGGGCAAAGCGGAAATCGATGAACCTGACGCACCGCCTTGCGCAGATCGATGATCTGCCCGCGCTCAACGCTTTGATGGCGCGGTCAATCGAAAATTTGCAATCGGGCTTCCTGTCGCCCGAACAAGTGAGGGCGAGCCATCAGGTTATGGGTCTCGATACCCAGCTGGTGAAGGACCAGACCTATTTCATGATCGAAAGCGAAGGCCGCTTGGTCGGATGCGGTGGATGGAGCTGGCGCGCGACTTTGTTTGGTGGGGATGATAGCATTGTGGCGCGAGAGCCGCTGCCGCTTGACCCCGCGACTGATGCAGCGAAAATCCGTGCCATGTATGTCGATCCCGATTTTGCGCGGCGCGGCATTGGCATGATGATCATGACTTTGTGCGAGAATGCCGTGCGAGATGCCGGTTTTGCGAAGGTTGAAATGATGGCGACACTCGCTGGTGTCCCGCTCTATCGCGTGTGCGGCTATACCGATATCGAGGCGGTTGAGGCGACAACGCGCGAGGGCA
>JANOZQ010000013.1:0-6899 GCA_031429555.1 Sphingomonas sp.
GACTTCGCGCGCATGCCATTCAGGCGAAAAATAGCGTTCGCGCGATATGTCGTCGCTGCTCTGGCCCTGTGGCGGCGATTCTTCGCGGAGGATCGCGGGCGGCGCAATGGGGTCCGTGTCGAAAATCGACTGGACCGACGGTCCGGGCCTGCGCGCAATGATGTCCATCTGGGCCTCTCTGTGTATTTGCGTAACTCTGCCGCCATGCTAGCGCCTGTGCAATGGAGACTTTGCCGCCCGCGCTTGCATATCGTCATCTGACGACACTCACTTTGTCCGTGGATTTTGCTGCTGTCGTGCCCATCGGTGCGACTCCGGCTGGGCATCGCGGCATTGCGCCGGTGACGGGCGGACGGTTCGAGGGCGAGCGGTTGTCGGGGACTGTCGAGCCCGGCCACGACTGGTTCGTCACGCGCGCCGACGGGGTTTTGGTGATTGACGTGCGGCTGGTGCTGACGACGGCGGACGGCGCGACGATCTATCTCACCTATCAGGGCCGCATGACAGGCAAAGGCGATGCGCTGGCGCGGTTTCGAAAGGGCGAGATGCTCGACGCGGCGGATTATGCGCTGACAGTGACCGCGCGCTTCGAATGCGGCGATGCGCGCTATGGATGGCTGAACGACGCGGTTGTAGTGGGCGTTGGCGAACAGACGCCGACGGGGCCGATTTACCGGATGTTCGAGGTGGGGGCATGAGTGCGCCCGTTCTGACGACAGCGGTGAACGTGGACGGTGACGTATTCTGTGCGAATGCCGCACATAACCGCGAGTTGAAGGATGAACTCTGGGCGAAAGTTGCCGAGGCCGCACTGGGCGGGAACGAGAAGTCGCGCGAGCGGCATACGGCGCGCGGCAAATTGCTGCCGAGGGAACGCGTCGAGCGGCTGCTCGATCCGGGGTCGCCGTTTCTCGAGATCGGGCAACTGGCGGCGAACGACCTGTATGACGGCGAGGTGCCGGGCGCGGGGGTGATCGCGGGGATCGGCCGCGTCTCTGGTCGGCAATGCATGATCGTGTGCAACGACGCGACGGTGAAGGGCGGGACGTATTACCCGATGACGGTCAAGAAGCACCTCCGCGCGCAGGAGATCGCGATGGAGAACCGGCTGCCGTGCATTTATCTGGTCGACTCCGGCGGGGCGAACTTGCCGCACCAGGCCGAAGTGTTCCCCGACCGCGATCATTTCGGGCGCATTTTCTTCAATCAGGCCAACATGAGTGCGCGGCAGATACCGCAAATCGCCTGCGTGATGGGCAGCTGCACGGCGGGCGGTGCGTATGTGCCCGCGATGTCCGACGAAACCGTGATCGTGCGCGGGCAGGGGACGATCTTCCTCGCGGGGCCACCGCTCGTAAAGGCGGCGACGGGCGAAGTCATCAGCGCCGAGGAACTGGGGGGTGCGGACACGCACGGGCGCAAATCGGGTGTGGTCGATCATGTTGCCGAGAATGACGAACATGCGCTGACGATAGTGCGCGATATCGTTTCGCACTGCACCCCCGCGCAGGCGGGGGCCCAGACCGGCAAAGACTGGACCCCCGCCTCCGCGGGGGTACGGCCGCCCAAATACAACGCCGAAGAGCTTTATGGGATAATTCCGCAGGACGTCCGCGCGCCTTATGACGTCCACGAAGTCATCGCGCGTATCGTCGACGGCAGCGAATTCCACGAATTCAAGGCGCTCTACGGCTCTACCCTCGTCTGCGGCTTTGCACATATCTGGGGGATGCCGGTCGCGATCCTCGCCAACAACGGGGTGCTATTTAGCGAGAGCGCGCAAAAGGGCGCGCATTTCATCGAACTCGCCTGCCAGCGGCGGATACCCTTGCTGTTCCTACAGAATATCAGCGGCTTCATGGTCGGCGGCAAATATGAGGCGGAGGGCATCGCCAAGCATGGTGCAAAGCTCGTCACTGCGGTGGCTACCGCGCAGGTGCCCAAGATCACCGTGCTGATCGGCGGCAGCTTTGGCGCGGGCAATTACGGCATGTGCGGGCGCGCCTTTTCCCCGCGTTTCCTGTTCACCTGGCCCAATGCGCGGATCAGCGTGATGGGCGGCGAACAGGCTGCGAGCGTGCTGGCAACCGTCCACCGTGACGCGGAGAAATGGACGCCAGAGGAGGCTGAAGCCTTCAAGGCCCCGATCCGCCAGAAATATGAAGACGAAGGCAATCCCTACCACGCCACCGCGCGGCTGTGGGACGACGGGATCATCGACCCGGCGCAGACGAGGGATGTGCTGGGACTGGCGCTGGCGGCGGCTTTGAATGCGCAGGTTGAGGAGGCGCCTCGGTTCGGGGTGTTCCGGATGTGACGAAACTCAACCATTCGCGGCCCTACCTGAAAAATTTGGACAATTTGAAGAGAGAGCTCAGTCGTGTGCCGACGGGACTGAGCAGTGCGTCAAGACAGCGCACGAACCGAGACGATGGCCCTTGGCCTTGGGAGGCCATTATCCTACCGCTCAGTCCCGAACAGGACACCAGTTTAAGCGCGGAACAAGTGGAAGCTTTGAGGGCTCTTATGAAGGGTCATCTAAACTACGTGTTTGCTTTGGGTGGATGCTCTCCATTGGTTGGCAAAGTGACGCCAAAGAAGCGTCTCGCTGCAGACATGGCTGAAACCGATTTAGTTGATGAAGCTGTCCGATTTTTACGATTTTGCGCGTCTGAATGCGTTGGGCACCGGTCAGAGTCCCTTGTGTGGCTTCAGCACTATGTGAACGCTCATCTAAGAAACGGGAATGGTGTTTTTGAGTGTCTCGGACATGCAGTTTTTGAGCTTGGGTTAGAGCAATATTTTCATTCGACAATGGAAAGTGACGATGACGCAGCACGCGCAGAGCTTGTCGACTTTTTCGGAGCTCATCTAGCCACATGATCCAATCCCTCCTCATCGCCAACCGCGGCGAAATTGCCTGCCGGATCATCCGCACCGCGCGGGCGATTGGTATCCGCACCGTCGCGGTCTATTCGGATGCCGATGCCAAGGCGCTGCAGATCGGGGTGTCGCCGCCAAAATCATACGTACGCATTTACCCTTTAACAATTCCCGAAAGGCTTAACGCATGCCAAGTCTGAAAGGCGCATTTCAGCGGTTGAGCAATTCGCTGCGATTTGGTCGCTATGATCAGCGAAGCGTCTTTTCGCACATTTTCGAAAGCCGCTACTGGGGCGATTACGAAAGCGTCAGCGGGATCGGGTCGCGGATCAGCCAGACGGAGGAAGTCCGCACGCAACTGCCGATCATCATCGAAAAATACGGCGTCAGGACGCTGTTCGATGCCCCGTGCGGCGATCTCAACTGGATGAAATCGGTGCTCGAGACCGTCAGCATTCACTATATCGGTGGCGACATCGTGCCCGAAGTCGTCGCGCTGGCGCAGGCCAACAGCCCGAACCCCGCCTATGAATTCAAAATATTCGACATTGCAACGGACCCGTTTCCGGCTGCCGACCTGTGGCTATGTCGCGACGTTTTGTTCCATTTGTCCTATGCTGTGATCTGGCAAGCACTGGATAATTTCTGCAGGTCGGACGTGCCACTGATGCTGGTCACGACGCACACCGACGACACCGTCAAGAACCGCAACATCGTGACCGGTGACTTTCGGTATATCGATCTGTTCAAGCCGCCCTTTGCACTTCCCGCGACGATGGCGCTGGAGCGGTTTGCCGATTTTGCCCCGCCCGCCCCGCCGCGCGACATGATCCTGTTACGTCGGGAGGCATTGGCCGCGCATCTCAAGACGCTGCGGCGTTGATCACCTCCCTCCTCATTGCCAATCGCGGCGAAATTGCCTGCCGGATCATCCGCACTGCACGCGCGATGGGTATTCGTACCGTCGCGGTCTATTCGGATGCGGATGCCAAGGCGCTGCATGTGCTGCAGGCTGATGAGGCAGTGCATATCGGGGCGTCTCCGGCGCGTGAGAGCTATCTGGTGGGCGAGAAAATCATTGCCGCCGCGCTCGCTACCAAAGCGGAGGGGATCCATCCGGGCTATGGGTTCCTGTCCGAAAACGCCGCGTTCGCGCAAGGAGTGATCGACGCGGGGCTGATCTGGGTCGGGCCGCACCCCGCCAGCATCACGGCGATGGGGCTGAAGGATGCGGCGAAGAAACTGATGGCCGAGGCGGGCGTGCCGGTGACGCCCGGCTATATGGGCGCGAACCAGGACCCTAGCTTTCTCGCCGAAAAAGCAGCCGAGATCGGCTATCCCGTGCTCATCAAGGCTGTCGCGGGCGGCGGCGGGAAGGGAATGCGTAAGGTCGAGGACGCGAGCGCCTTCCTCGACGCACTCGCCTCATGCCAGCGCGAGGCCACCGGCTCTTTCGGCAACGCGCATGTCCTGATCGAAAAATACATTCAGCGCCCGCGCCATATCGAGGTGCAGGTGTTCGGCGACACGCACGGGAACATCGTTCACCTATTCGAACGCGATTGCTCGCTGCAACGCCGCCATCAGAAGGTGATCGAAGAAGCCCCCGCGCCGGGCATGGACGAGGCGACCCGCGAACAACTCTGCGCGGTCGCGGTCCTGGCGGCGAAGGCAGTCGACTATGTCGGCGCCGGCACGATCGAGTTCATCGCCGATGCGTCAGAAGGCCTGCGCGCCGACCGCATCTGGTTCATGGAAATGAACACGCGGTTGCAGGTGGAGCACCCCGTGACCGAGGAAATCACCGGCGTCGATCTGGTCGAATGGCAACTCCGCGTGGCGAGCGGGGAGGCGTTGCCCAAGCGGCAGGACGAGCTGAGCATCAACGGCTGGGCAATGGAAGCGCGGCTTTATGCGGAGGACCCGGCGAAGGGGTTTTTACCTTCCATTGGCAAACTTGAACATCTGGTTTTCCCCGAAAACTTACGCGTCGATACCGGCGTAACCGATGGGGCCGAGGTGTCGCCTTATTATGACCCCATGATCGCCAAGCTGATCGCCACCGGCGAAACGCGTGAAGCGGCCATTGATGAGCTGATCGAAGGCATTTCAGACACTGAAGTCTGGCCGGTCAAAACCAACGCCGGATTTTTGGCGCAATTGTGCGATCATGCCGATTTCCGCAGCGGAGATGTGGACACCGGCCTTATTGCGCGAGAAGGCGATTTGCTGACAAGAGATGAGGCTGACGATGCAGTCGATCTTTCAGCGGTAAGCTGGAGAATGGAAGCGTTCGAGGCGGCACGGTGGGCGGAAGATATCCACCTGTCACCGGACGGCTTGTTCGGGTTCAGACTGAACGCGCATCGTGCACCGGCGCGGATAAGTATGTCGGTCAATGGCAATTCCAAGCTGGCTTTAGTGGCAGCAGCACCGAATGGAAATTGGGACGTCACAATCAACGGTCGCAGTGACTTCGATCACGTTGATCGATTACCAACCACTCATGGCCCAAATGCGGAGCAGGAACCCGACGGGACAATCTTGATTTTCGAAAAAGGAACGGCACATACGATTAGCTTTTCCCCAGAACGCGGCTCCGGCCATCACTCCGCCCATGACGGCGACATCCTCTCCCCCATGCCGGGCCGGATCATCGCGGTCGAGGTTGCGGCTGGCGACACCGTGACCAAGGGCCAGAAACTCCTCACGCTCGAAGCGATGAAGATGGAACACAGCCTGACCGCGCCGTTCGACGGGGTCGTGGCGGAATTAAATGCCGAGGTCGGCGCGCAGGTGCAGGTCGAGGCGTTACTTGTCCGTGTGGAGGAAACGAAATGACCCAGATTCTCGTCCGTCGCGATACCATCAGCACCAGCGAAATCCGCGACACGCCGACACCCGACATTGGCCCCGGCGAAATTCTGCTCGCGGTTGAACAATTCGCGGTAACCGCCAACAATGTCACCTACGCCGCGATGGGCGAGGGCATGAAATATTGGGATTTCTTTCCCGCCTCTGAAGGTTTCGGGATCGTCCCCGTTTGGGGTCATGCCCATGTCGCCGCATCGAATGTCGAGGGGTTCGACATTGGCGAGCGGGTGTATGGTTACTTGCCGATGGCATCGCATCTCGTCGTCTCGCCCGGCGCGGTCAAACCGGGGAGCTTTGCCGATACCTCGCCGCATCGTCAGCACTTGGCCGCTGTCTATAACCAGTATCGGCGGCTGGCTGCGGACCCGGGGCATCATGCCGACCGCGAGGATGTGCGTTCTGTGTTCGAACCGCTGTTCATGACCAGTTGGCTAATCGAGCGCATGTTCGCGCGCGAAAACTGGCACGGTGCGGATACGCTGGTGATGACAAGCGCGTCATCGAAAACGGCCCTAGCGCTGGCGCATGTGGCGAAGGCGCAGTCGCCCGGGATTGCGCGGATCGGGCTGACATCGGCAGGCAATGTCGATTTCGTGCGGGATACGGGCCTTTATGATCGCGTGCTGCCCTACGACGGGATTGCCGCGCTGGCGGGGGCGAATGCTGTTTCAGTTGACTTCGCAGGCAATGGCGCGGTGTTGCGCGCGGTGCATGAAGCATTGGGCGAGGGGCTGAAATACTCGTGCCTCGTGGGCCTGACGCACTGGGACGGTCGCGGCGGCGCAGGCGAGATGCCGGGGCCAAAGCCGATCCTGTTCTTTGCCCCCGCGCACATGGCAACGATGCTCAAGGAGTTGGGCGGCGAAGGATTCGGCCGCGCAGTCTCGGAAAGCTGGGGCGCTTTTGCGGGCGATGCCGAAAAACTGGTGCGGATTGCGCCGGTCGATGGTTTGGAAGCAGGCGCCGCGGCGTTCGGGGCGCTGGTCGATAACAGCGCCAGACCCGATGTCGCGACTGTTGTGCGTCTCAACCCATAACGCTGCACTTTTACTGCCGCGAAGATTGTTGCTAAGGCGCAATTGATGGCCCGACGCGGTCGCTAAACGGGTAGGCGTTCTGACCGATTTGTCCGAGACCAATGC
>JANOZQ010000014.1:0-1501 GCA_031429555.1 Sphingomonas sp.
GCATTTATGCTATTTTTAAGGACCGGCTCAAGCGCCTGTTCAAGCGGGAGCGCAACATCGACGACAACAATGGCACAGCCCGGCTGGCTTCCGCATTCCGCCAGCCGCTTGGCACGCGGCGGATCAGCGAACGCCAATGTGCAGCCGACGTCGGCGATTCCGGCGCACAACTCGCCACCCTGCCACCAGCCATTCAGCAACGTCGCAACGCCGCCCGCCATTAAAGTGCCCATATACAGCACGATCCAGGACGGCGCATTGCGCATAGCTATACCGACACGGTCGCCCAATCTGACGCCGTGGACCGAAACGAGCGCGTGCGCGACATCGGTTGCAGCGGCGTGCACCTGAGCGAAACTCAACCGCTCTTCGCCGTCAACAATGAACGTCGCATCACCATGTTGCGCACAATAATGCGCAAAATAGCCAATGAGTGTCGGCGGGGCGGCAGCAATCGTTGGAACATCGACGCCGCAGGGCAGCGTATAGGTGCCAAGTGGCAGCGGCCCGCCTTCGACCGACAGGTTGGCAATGGATTGGTCGATCCGCAAATCGAGCGCTGATGGCATCTATCTCTCTCCGCTTGGTCTTCTGCTTTGACGCCGTTATGGAGCGCGAAACCCGCGGGGAAAAGCCTTGATATTCGAATTGGCCAGTAACGCTACGGCAGCCATCAATTGGACCGACCTGAACCTGTCGCCGATCGCGCTCGATCTCGGTTTTTTCAAGCTGCGCTGGTATAGTCTGGCTTACATCGCGGGCATTCTCGTTGGCTGGTGGTATCTGCTTCGGCTCATTGCGCAGCCGGGTGCGCCGATGGCAAAACGTCATGCCGATGATTTTGTTTTTTACCTGACACTCGGCGTCATCCTCGGCGGGCGATTGGGCTATATCTTGTTTTACAAGCCCGAAATGCTGACGACACCACTCGAAATCCTCAAGCTATGGGAAGGCGGTATGTCGCTCCACGGGGGCTTCCTCGGCGTCATGATCGGTTTGTGGTTCTTTGCACGCAAGAACGGCCTCAACCTGCTGCGCGTCTGTGATTTTGTCGCGGTGGCAACGCCGTTTGGTTTGTTTTTCGGTCGCCTCGCCAACTTCGTGAACGGCGAGCTGTGGGGCCGTCCGACCGACCTGCCGTGGGGCATCATTTTTCCCGGTGCCGGACCCGAACCGCGCCACCCGAGCCAGCTTTACGAAGCGGGGATCGAAGGCATTTTCATGTTTGCCGTGCTCTGGATCATGTTCTGGAAGACGGACGCGCGGTTTCAGCCGGGTAAGTTGGTGGGCACAGGCCTGATCATTTACGGGCTTGGCCGCACGGTGGTCGAGCTTGTGCGCCAGCCCGATGCGGGGCTCGAGAATCTGTCATGGGGCCTGACGATGGGGCAGACCCTGTCGATCCCGATGGTGCTTGTCGGTATCTATCTGGTGGCGACAGCAAAGAAGCGCCGTATCCGTGTCGAACCTGTTGCGGGCAGTGCAAGCATTTCCTGATCCT
>JANOZQ010000015.1:0-1632 GCA_031429555.1 Sphingomonas sp.
GGGCGGGACCGACACGCATCTGGCGCTAGTCGATCTGACTCCGTTAGGCGTGACGGGCAGGGATGCCGACGAAGCCCTCGAGCGCGCGGCGATAACGTGCAACAAGAACGGTATTCCCAACGACCCGTTGCCGCCCGTGAAAACCAGCGGCATCCGCGTCGGATCACCAGCGGGCACCACGCGCGGCTTCGGCGTCAAGGAATTCCGCGACATCGCTGATATGATTGCCGACGTGCTCGAAGGGCTGCGGCAAAAGGGCGAGCATGGCGACCCTGATGTCGAAGCCAATGTTCGCGCGCGGGTCCGCGCCTTGTGCGAACGCTTCCCGATTTACCCCGAGCTCTAATTGCGCTGCCCGTTCTGCGCCCATGAAGACAGCCAGGTAAAGGACAGCCGCCCAACCGAAGACGGCGCGGCGATCCGGCGGCGACGGCAATGCGAAAGCTGTGGCGCGCGCTTTACGACCTTCGAGCGCATTCAATTACGCGAACTGACAATCCTGAAAAGCGAAGGCCGCCGCGAACCCTTCGAGCGCGACAAACTTGCCCGTTCGGTCGCCATCGCTTGCCGCAAACGACCCATTGAGCAAGCCCGTATCGACCAGATGGTGTCGGGGATACAACGCCAACTGGAGACGCTGGGCGATGCCGAAATTGAGGCAAGACAGATCGGCGCATTTGTGATGGAAGGGCTGAAGGGTCTGGATTCGGTCGCGTATATCCGGTTCGCCAGTGTCTATAAGGACTTCGCCGAAGCCAAGGATTTTGAGGAATTTGCGGGTTCGGTGAAGGATGCGGGGACGACTTGAACCCCATCATCATTCTCGTCCGACCCCAGCTCGGCGAAAACATTGGCAAGGCCGCACGGGCGATGCTTAACTTTGGCCTGACCGAACTCAGGCTGGTGTCACCGCGCGATGGGTGGCCGAATCCGAGTGCTGGTCCTGCGGCATCGGGGGCCGATCAAGTGCTTGCTGATGCGCAGGTCTATGACAGCGTCGCCGATGCCACCGCCGATTGCGCGCATGTCTATGCGACTACGGTGCGCAAGCGCGGCGTTGTAAAGCCAGTGCTGACCCCCGAAGCTGCTGCTTTGGAAATGCAAGGTGTCACAGGCCGCTCGGCCATTCTCTTCGGACCCGAACGCACGGGCCTTGAATCCGACGACGTCGCGATTGCCCGCACAATCATCACCGTGCCGATCAATCCGAAATTCGGATCGCTGAACCTCGCACAAGCCGTGATGGTCGTCGCTTATGAGTGGTCGAAGTCGCAGAACCTCGCGCAACCGCCCAAAGTCGACGACGAACCGCCTGCGCCGCAGTCCGAACTCGATGGCCTGATCGGACAGCTTGACGCGATGCTCGACGATGCGGGTTTTTACTTTCCGCCCGACAAAGTGCCGACGGTCATGCGCAACATCCGGTCGATCCTGACCAAGCCGGCGTGGAACGCTCAGGAAGTGCGCACCCTGCGCGGGGTGCTGACCGCCATCGAGAAGCCCAGACCCAAAACTTGACTTCCCCGGTCACAGCGCTAGGGACGCGCCTTCGCAATTGACCCCGCACTCCGGTGAAGCGGTGGTCCTGCCCTCCTGACGGAGCAAGCAGCGCGGACCCGGAAGCCAACCTGC
>JANOZQ010000016.1:0-10287 GCA_031429555.1 Sphingomonas sp.
GACCAGATTTCGGACGCCATCGTCGACCTGTTCCTGTCGAAAGATCCCGAAGCGCGAATCGCCTGCGAAACGCTGACGACAACTCAGCTTGTCGTGCTGGCAGGCGAAATCCGCGGCAAGGGGATCATGGACGAAGCGGGCAACTGGGCGCCCGGCGTGCAGGACGAAGTCGAGGCCACAGTGCGCCGTACGGTCAGGGAAATCGGGTACGAGCAGGATGGTTTCCACTGGGAAACGTTGACGTTCATGAACAATCTGCATCCGCAATCGGCGCATATCGCGCAGGGCGTCGATGCCGGTGGTAACAAAGACGAAGGCGCGGGCGATCAAGGTATCATGTTCGGCTACGCGACCGACGAAACCCCTGACCTGATGCCGGCTACGCTCTATTATTCGCACCAGATTTTGAAGCGGATGGCCGAAGACCGTCATTCGGGCGTGGCGCCTTTCCTCGAGCCCGATGCCAAGAGCCAGGTAACCCTGCGGTACGAAGGCAGCCTTCCCGTGGCTGCGACCGCGATTGTGGTCTCGACACAGCATGGCAAAGGCTATGACGAAGGCGAAAAAGAAGCCGAGCTGCATGATTACGTCAAGCGCGTCGTGGCCGACATCCTGCCGCCCGTGCTGCTCCGCGAAACCGAATATCACATCAACCCGACCGGCAGTTTTGAAATTGGCGGGCCAGATGGCGACGCAGGCCTGACCGGGCGCAAGATTATTGTCGATACTTATGGCGGTGCGGCTCCGCATGGCGGCGGTGCGTTTTCGGGGAAAGACCCCACGAAGGTTGACCGATCGGCAGCGTATATCACCCGCTATCTGGCAAAGAACATCGTCGCGGCGGGCCTCGCCACGCGCTGCACGATCCAGCTGGCCTACGCCATCGGCGTGTCGAAGCCGCTGTCGCTCTATGTCGACACGCATGATACAGGAACGGTTGGCGACGACCGCATCGAGGCCGCGATCATGGGCATCGAAAAGCTCGGAGGCTTGACCCCGCGTGGCATCCGCACGCATCTGGGCCTCAACAAGCCGATCTATCGCAAGACGGCAGCCTATGGCCATTTCGGGCAAAAAGCCGAGGGCGATTTCTTCCCGTGGGAAAAGACCGACCTCGTGGCGGACCTGAAAGCGGCACTGGCCTAAACACGTGGCGCGGCGTAAAGCTGCAAGATGTCGCTCACCCTACTGATAGCCGCCAGCATGATGGCCGCACCGACGACGGCCGAAACCGATGCGATGTTCGCAGCGGCAGGCGGCGTGCGGCGCGGCAAGACATGGACGATGTGCCGCGAAGACTCGCGCGCGACGATGCGGATTGACCTGATGCGCGATCTCAATGGCGATGGCCGTAAGGAGGTCATCGTTGTTGAGGACAGCGCCCGTTGTTACGGCGTGGCAGGCACATCGTTCGTTCTGCTTGCATCGCTTCCAAACGGAAAGTGGAGCAAAATGCTCGGCAGCGTCGGTGTCGCTGAAGTGCTCGACCAGCGGCGCGGTGTGGCGAACTGGCCCGATATTTCGGTTGGCGGCCCCGGTTTCTGCTTTCCCGTCCTGCGCTGGAACGGGCGCGCCTATGTCAACCACCGCCGCGAATATCTCGGCAAGCCCTGTCGTTAAACCATCATGAGCGATCCGGTAACAATCGGCCGCCTTTACGGGCGTCGAGCGGGGCATAAGCTGCGCGAAGGACAGGCTGCGCTGGTCGAAGATTTACTACCGCGATTATCGGTGCCGGACGGCCCGCTTGATGCGACCAAGCTGTTCGGCAAGGCCTGCCCCCTCGAACTCGAAATCGGGTTCGGCGGCGGCGAGCATCTGGCGGGACAAGCGGCAATGCGACCCGATACCGGCTTTATTGGTTGCGAGCCGTTTCTCAATGGTGTTGTCGGCGCGCTGAACCATATTCAGGACGGCGGGCATTCCAACATCCGCCTGCACATGGGCGATGCGCTCGATGTCCTGAACCGCCTGCCCGATGCCTCGTTAGAGCGGGTTTATCTGCTTCATCCCGATCCGTGGCCCAAGGCGCGCCATGCCAAACGGCGCTTTATGAACACCGGCCCCATCAACATGGTCGCGGCAAAGCTGAAACCTGGCGGGGAATTCCGTTTCGGGACTGACCACCCCATCTATGTTGCGCATACAATGATGATCATGAACGGGCGGCGCGATTTCGACTGGCAGATCGAGACAGCAGCGGATTTCCTCACCCGACCCGACGACTGGCCGGAGACGCGCTACGAGCGCAAGGCACGGCGATTGGGGCATGAAGTCTGGTATATGCTCTACAAGCGCCTGTAGCGAACAGCCGTATGACAGCTGCCACTGTGACTTGACCCTGAAACCGGCCCGTTTCGTCGCTCCTGTCGATTGACCGGCGTAACAGCGGCGCGCAAGCCAACGGGGCATTGCATTGTGGTGCCGCTCCCGTTTTCTTGAAAGCACCGTTTGTCGATGCGTTTGCCTGCATTTTTAAGATTTGCGTCCCATGATCTGGCGATCGATCTCGGGACAGTGAACACTGTTGTCTATGTCAAAGGCAAAGGCGTGGTTTTAAACGAACCCTCGGTCGTGGCGCTCGAGACGATCAACGGCGTCCGGCGCGTCAAAGTCGTCGGCAACGATGCCAAGCTGATGATGGGCAAAACCCCCGGAAACATCGAAGCCATCCGGCCGCTGCGCGACGGCGTGATCGCGGACATCGATGTCGCCGAACAGATGATTAAGCATTTTATCGACAAGGCACTTGGTGGCCCGACGCACTTGCCGCGACGTCATGACATTGCCGTATGTGTGCCGTCCGGATCAACCTCGGTCGAGCGCCGCGCCATCCGCGACGCAGCGTCCAATGCCGGGGGATCGCGCATTTTCTTGATCGAGGAACCGATGGCCGCGGCCATCGGCGCGGGCATGCCCGTAACCGAACCAATCGGCGCAATGGTGGTCGACATCGGCGGCGGGACAACCGAAGTGGCTGTGCTGTCGCTGCGCGGGCTGGCCTATAGTAATTCGGTGCGCGTCGGCGGCGACAAGCTCGACGATGCCATTGCTTCGTTCATCAGGCGCAAGCACAATCTCATGATCGGCGAAGTCACGGCAGAACGGGTGAAGCACACAATCGGTCTTGCCCGCAAGCCCGAGGGATCAGGCGCATCGATGGCCGTGCGCGGTCGCGATCTCGTTACGGGGCGGCCCACCGAAATCACGATTACCCAAGCCGAAATCGCCGAAGCCATTGCAGAACAGGTCAACCAGATCGTCGGAGCGGTGCGCGCGGCACTGGAATATACCGCGCCCGAGCTTGCAGCAGATATTGTCGATCAGGGGATTGTCCTGACAGGCGGCGGCGCGCTCCTTGGCGACATCGACCGTGTCTTGTCCGATGCCACCGGATTGCCGGTTGTCGTCGCAGAAGACGCGCTGATCTGCGTGGCCAAGGGTGCCGGCATGGCGCTTGAGGACCCCGACTACGCAGGCGTGATGACGCAGATTTAATTTAAGTGGTCGACATTTCTGGCGGAGAGGCAGGGATTCGAATCAGTCAATTAAACTATTGAGATGAAACATGTTTTTATATCGGTCAAAATTTGACCTTATCGTCAGCTCTAACCCAAGTCGACAGAATGTCGGGTTATGATCTGCCACGAATAGTGCACAGTTACGCTCATTTTTTGGTTCAAGTGATATTTCTTAACTCGTCAAACCGTTGCAAGGATGCCTGCAGGCGCTTGCTACTCGTAGCGCGGCGCCAAGGATGCACATGCCCTTCCTCGGACGGCTCAACCAGGTGCCGCACCGCTGACAGCCCCAGTTCGAACTGCGCCTCGAACAGCTCCGATTGTTTTTCATGAATGGTGATCGCTTTCATCGCCCGGGTTAACACCGGAGCGAGTTGAAGCCGTGGCTTATGGTCATCCACCTGGTTTTGTATGTCAGTCAGATGTTCCATCATGGCCCAGACATAGTTCCGGGAGTTTGAGGCCGTGATTGCCCGCACGGCGTTTCGGAAGAAGCTGCTGACGGCGGTCTAAAGGTCGGGATGGCGCCTGAGCGCGGTATCGGTCATCATGGCGTCCTTGCTAGTGGTTGTGATCGGTCCCAAGCGCAGGGAATCTGCTCGCTTCCCTTCGCTTGGCGTCAGGCCGCAACCTGCGCCAGCCGTTCGACCTCATCGATCATCATCTGTTGGGCAACGACGAAGGGGTCTGTCGACATCATGGTGAGGTTGTCGCTCCAGATCGCGCGTATCTTGACCGCAACCGCTTGAAGATTCGGTGCTGGCGTGAATCGCAATCGTCCAATAAATATTGCTTCACTGCAACCGGCTGCCCCCGAAATAAAGTTCCAACCCCTTGCTCCAGTCATCAAACACGCCATCTCGTGTTGTAAGCGGCGGGCGGAAAACGCGGAGAAGAAAGGGGAACACAAATAGCGAGCCGAACAAGCTCATCAGCATCGTGATGGGAACCAGCGCTGCAATCCAGTGATGAACGAGATAGCCCGGCGAGAAGATCAGCACGGCGTATCCAACGGCGACCGCTGTTGCCACACAAACTGCTGCACCGCCGGCTGAGGAATGACCGACGCGGATGGCGTCGATGTAACTCAGCCCTTCCTGCCGCGCTTCGCGGATCCGGAATGTCAGGTACACGAGATAGTCCAACCCAACGCCGACAGCGATTGTCGCGACGGCAGCCGTTGCCACGTTCAACGTCGTGCCGCTCCATCCGAGATAGGCAAAGTTCGCCGCAATCGTCATCGCGCTCGGAATGGCAAAGGCGATCGCCATCACCAGCGACCGGAAAACAATTCCTCCGATAATGAAGACAATGGCAACGAGCAGCGCGGCCTTTTCAAGGCTGACGCGAACGATCCCGTCGGCAAGCGCCTTTGCTGTGATTGCCGAGCCACCAAAGCTCACCGACAGCTTGTTTTCTTTGGCATGCACAGCAACGATTTCACGCAGGCGATCCGCAACTTTGGTGTCGTCTGTTCGCACGAACGCACGGAGGCGAACATGCTGGCCACTCTCATCGATGAGCCCCGAATTGCGACCACCACCAAATAGCACAGTCCAAATCTGTTTGGCCTCGTCCGCCGATGAAGCCGTCGTCATCGTGCATGGCATTTCCCCTGCGAACTTGCATTTCAAAAACCCGTTGATGGCTGCCGGAGAAAGAATTGACTTTACATCGGGATCACGCTCGAGTCGCGCCTGTAGCGAAACGAGCGACGATTGGATTTGCGGATCGAACGCACCATCGCTGCGCCCTGTATCAACCACAACATCAAGCACGTAAGGTCCGACGCCGGCATCGACGAGCCGCGACAATGTCTTTTGGACTGGAATATCGGGTGCCGTGTAGACCGCCATGCTATGGCTGACATTTACGCGGTGAATGCCCAGCCCCAGAAAGACAACGCAGGCAACGAGTGCAAACGAGATTACGGGGACAGACCCAGTCAGGGCAAAAGCGCCCACGCGGCGTAATCCCGACTGCCACCAGCGGCTAAGATCGCCATATCCGGGACGAATTGTTGGGCGTTTAAGAAGGATCCGGATCGCAGGCACTAGCGAGAGTTCGAGAAACAGGGCACAAATGATTCCTGTTCCGGCCAAAAGCCCGAAGCGCGCCAATGCCGCAACATCGAGCAGCAACAAGGCGAAAAGGCATCCCGCCGCGCCGAGCACAGCGATTGTCAGCACCGGCCCCACCGCAGTCATCGTTGCAAGAATGGCAGCGTTGTTTTGGTCAAGTGTCGCTTGCTCGCCCATCGGCGTCCGCAAGCGCACTTCCTCCATATACCGTTTGAGTAACTGCACCGAATGTCCCGCGCCGACGGCAAGGATCAGAACAGGTGCCAGCACCGTATAGGTATCGAGCGGCTCGCCCAGCCAGCTGTAGACACCCAGCCCAAGCAAAGTCGCATACAGCCCTGTGAAAATCGGAACGACAACAGCCTGGACGGACCGCAACGCTTCCCAATGCAGCAGAAGAACCAACGCCATGATGAGCGGGAAAAAGAGCGCAATCCGTTTCGAGAATTTGTCATTCTGTGCCAGAAATGCGGGTTGTCCCGAATAGTCGATGCGGACACCGGAGATTGCTGATTTGGCAGCCAACCAGTCGATGTTTTCAAGCAGCTTCTCAAAATTACCGCTGCTTCCCGAAAGATCCGCTGTGACAATGAGATCGCCATTGGGCGCAATCATTAGCGACTTTTGCGGTCCGAGGCCGTCGAGAATTTCGGATGTCAATCCTTGCGGACTGCCGCACACTTGCGCAAGTCCAGTCACGGAGAGGTCATCGCCACTGCTTTCGACATATTTCAATGTATTGGCACCGACGCCGTAGACACGATCCGGCACGATGCCGGGCATTGATTGCAAGCCAGTCGAAAGCGCGCAAGCACTGGCCAACTTTGCTTCCGCCGTCCCGTTCGCCACCAGAAACGCAAGTGTGTTTTTTCCGCCGAAACGCTTTTGGTTTTCGAGGATCTGTTTGGTCAATGGACTGCGGTTGGGCAGCGTCGAATCAAAGTCGCTGACGAACCGGATATTTTGCAGACCACCAAGAAGGATCATTGATAGCGCAACAACAATCATGATCGTCCGACGCGGATAAAGCGTAATCCATGTTCCTAATCGAGCGTACATCATCTTTGTCCTTAAAATCCGGCGCGAAGGCCCAGCATGACGAGATTGTTGCCGCGCAAACGACCGAGATAGCTGTCTTTGGGACCAACATAACGTTCCCATAAAGTTGTGATTTTTACGCCGTCGCGAAGGGCGTAGCTGCCCTTGATCTGGCCAAGTGCGCCCCCGCCGGTGAAACTCGCGCCGACGACTTCAATGCTGCCCCGGTCGCCCGAAAACCCTTTGCGGACACGCGCGAAACTGCCAAAGATCACATCGCTCCAAGCACCCTGAACGGTCGCGTTCCGTGCTGCGAATGCTCCCGTTTCCCCGGTGCGTGTGCTCATACGAAGTGCCGCTTGGACAATGACGGACCATTGCCCCGGAAAGCTGCGATCTACGCCCAGCGTGGCCGCAAAACGCGGCACCCGCGATATGGCTGTGGCCAGCCCCATGCGATCATAATCATATCCGGCCGCTTCAAACCGCAAGCCGTAGTTGCCGATTGTTGTCGCGAGATCAGCGCCAAGCATTTTCAGCCAAGGGTAGCGGAGAGTGAGAACCGGCACTGCCGTTGATCGGTTCAATCCGAGTAGCGGCGTCCGGCCCGGCGCCGATGAAAACGTTACCGACCAATCGACCTTTTCACCAAAGCGTTCGTAACGCGCCGCAACGCTGCGCTCTCTATGCCCGGGATGAATTTCGGTGACCGCGAGCCCCGGCTGCGACAGCATCTGCGGCAAGATGGTCGGCCGGAATTCGGGTAGCCAGTACAGCCCCAATGTGCCGCCAGCGATGGGCACGCCCACACTGACGCTCGCAAGACCACGCCGGTTGTCCTCGTCGTCATCGACCAGCCGACGCTGGTCCCGCGCACTAATCACATCTGTCGGATTGATGCGGTCCGCGCGTCCCCACGCGAACATTTGCCGCCCTGCGGTAAGCCGTGCACCACCAACTTTCACGTCGATGACGGCTTCACGAATGTCTCCGCCGGGAACGCCCGCGCCTGACGGGTTAAGGCCAGCCCAACCCTCAATACGCACCGACACCGCCTCGGAAATATCAGCGTTGGCTCGGATCCAAACATCAAGCGAGGGCGTGACATCGGCATCCCGGTTCAGCCTGTCGCTGCTCCACACCGACAAGCGCGCCGACGGTTCGACCACGACATTGGCTTGAACCGGGCCTGCTCCGGCAAGTGCAATCAAGGCTGCAACCCGTTTCAAGCGGCAAGTGCGCCGGGCGCAAGTTCTTTGTCAGACACAGTCGCGTTTGCGCGGAAACTGCTGAACGCCATTATCGTGACACTGCCGGACCGCATGTTGCGCATGGTCACGCGCATCGGCTGGATTTTGCGTCGTGTTGGATCAAGGAGGCGGAGGTCGTCAGCTGTGTGCGATTTCAGCAGCGTACCAGCCAAATCGTAGAAATTGCAGCGCACGAGTGCCGCGTCGGATTTTCGGATCCACGATATACGCCGCGAATATCCTGTATCTGTTGCCGTCGCCCGGGATGCGGGTAGGCTTTCGATCCGCCAGCAATCGCTCCCGCCCATCGCTTCGGCACCTGACAAACTATGTCGCCAATCACCGGGCTTATGCCCCGTGACATCGCCCAGCGAGAAGTCCGAACCAACCCACGGGTCAGCACGATTCGCCGAAACGAGCCGCCGCACCCGCCGGAACGCAGGCAGGTAAAGCCACAAGTCATCACTTTTCTCGCGGCGCTCGACCGTCAGTGTTGCGACGCCGCGCATATCGCTTGGATTTGAAAAGCGGATCAACCGCGCTGACGAGCTTGCGCCGTCAACGAGCTTTGTCAGGCCCGTGAGTTCGCGTTTCTGGACCGCTCCACCGCGCGATTGGATCAGGAGTGTCGCGGCAAAACGGGCACTGGCAAAGCGCGTTGCTTCATGGCTGGCGGCCATCAATGCCGCAGCGGATGGCGTGTCGGCTCGCGCGTGACCCGCAAGAATGAGGCTTAAGGCACCAACCCCGAATTGACGACGGTCAATGTTGGACAGCCCATTGCTTCGTTCCATGAAACTTTCCGATCATGCCGTTTGACGAGGCACTGATCTGGACTATTCATCGGACAGCGGCTGTGAAGTGCTTCACGTTTTCAACTTCACAGTCGCTGGAACGACAAAAAACTTCGCGTCACAGGGAGCGGTTGGTGGATAGTGCTCCTGTGAAGGCTAAAATAGCGCTGAAGTTACTTGTCGAAGATGCGGTAGCGAGAGCGTCAAATGGCGTTGTCCGACGGTCGCTGCGTCGCGGTCACATACTGATGCACGAAGGGGATGACAGCAAGACGGCTTGGTATGTTGCGGAAGGACGCCTGCGGGTGTTTCGTGTGTCGGCTGACGGTGCCATGATTGCCCTCGCCGAGCGCGGCGGCGGTGATGTCATCGGAGAACTCAGCCTTATCGACGGAGAAAGCCGATGTGCGTCCGTCATCGCATTGGCAGACAGTGACATAGTTGCTGTTCCAAAAGCACTGTTCGATATCTGGTTAGAAACCGAGGCCAGATTCGGCTCTGCGCTTGTTTATCAATTGGCTCGTCAGTTGCGCGAATCATCGGACAAAACTTTCGCCGTGGCGGCAGCACCGATTGCGGCGCGGCTTGCAGCCGAGCTATTCCGATTGGCCAGTCGCACTTCAGATGATTTGCTGCACATCACCGCACTCCCGTCGGTTACAGAACTTGCTGTTCGCATCCATGCAACTCGGGAATCTGTGTCAAAAACGCTGAGCCGCTGGGCGGACGCAAATTGGGTGGAGAAAAATGCGCGATCGCTGGTCATCACTGATGCGGCGGCATTGAGTGAACTGCTGGTTTAGCGAAGATCGATCATTGTGGAGCATAGCCCTTGCGATAGCCTTGTGAGTTGAAGTCGGACGATTGGATCAGCCGCATCCAGCTTCTGAAACATACTGAGCGAATTTGATGGATGCGTCTCAATCGCTGTCAGCGCAGTGTGAGTTGTTAGATCTTGATTTAAATCGTGCGACTGCGTGTAAAAAGAAATCGGTTCCTGCACCCCGCGAAGCCAGACCGATCCACCCCAGCGCCATCCACCTGGTCTACCGGCGGCAACGTATATGGCTTCGCTGATACACACTTGTGTTCCCAGTGCCGTATTCGCAGCTTCCAATCGGGACGTGATGTTCATCGTTGAACCATGCGCTGTGTAATCAAGGCGAAGATTCCCCCCAAAGTTGCCGACGAGTGCAGGGCCAAAATGAGCACCGACCCGTGTTATGTCTAACGCAAGGTCCGACCGATTATTTCGAAAATCTTCGGTTACGCGAATGATTTCCTGTGCGCAGTCAAGCGCCCGTTCGGCTGCATCTGCTTGTACGATTGGCACACCAAACAGCGCATGGACGCTATCGCCCACGATTTTATCAATCGTGCCCCCACTGGCGACGATCACGTTTGTGATTAGATCAAGATATGTGTTCAGAAACGGCTCGATTGCGTCGGGTGCGATTCTTTCGATCAACGCGGTGAACCCAGCCAGATCCGTAAACAGGACTGCGATTTCGGTTCGCTTCGCCGCAGCTGTGACAAGATCGGGGTCGCGTTCCAGCATCCGGACATAGTCGGGTGCAAGAAAGCTTCCGAACGCCTTGCGCAC
>JANOZQ010000017.1:0-2890 GCA_031429555.1 Sphingomonas sp.
AAGCCGCGCGCCTAGCAGGAGGAAACCCCCAAGGGCAATGCCAGTTTGTATCGTCATGGCATGCGCCCTATGTAGGGTTTTAGAAGTCCTCGGAGGTTTTGTGGTCGCTATCGTTCTTCTCGCAATGGTTACGGCGTTTATCGCGCTCCGGCTTTACTCGGTGCTGGGCAAACGAACGGGCCATGAGCAGACTTTTGTGGCGCCGCTCGATTCGCCCGTTGCCGGTGCGCCCGTTGCAATAGAGGAAGCCAGCGCCAAGCCATCGGCACCGTCGGATAATGTTTTCGAACCCGCCGCGGCTGCGGGGGTCCGCGCGATTATCAGTGCGGACAACAGTTTTGACGTCGGACGCTTTCTCGAAGGGTCGAAAGCGGCGTATCGCATGATCCTCGAAGCCTATTGGCGCGGCGATGAAGAGGCACTCGCACCCTATGTCGGCGAGGATGTGCGTGAAGCCTTTGTTGCGTCGATTGCAGAGCGGACTGAAGCAGGCCATGTCCTCGAAAACCGCCTTATGAATATCGAAAGTGCGATAATTTCGTCTGCCGAACTGGAAGGGAAAGTTGCCACTGTGACTGTGCGTTTCGATGCCGATATTTCGGCAGTGACGCGCGATGCCCACGGCAATGTCATCGCCGGATCGTTGAGTGATGCCGTGCCGACGCATGACGTGTGGACATTCACGCGAACAATCCGTGCCGAAGATCCCAACTGGATGTTGACCGACACCGACGAATCGGCATGAGGCCGACGCTTTGGGTCGCGTTGGCGGGCCTGTCGGTCTCCGCCTGTGCAGGTGTTGCAATCGTGCCGCGCTCGGCAGGACAACAGTTGCGCGTTGAAACGCCTGCGGTCAGGCCGGTCGTGACAATACCGATGACACCCGTCGTCACAAAGCCTGTCACCGGCACGACCGCAGTTGCAGCCGGTCTTTTCGCCGGGCCAGATATCGCAACACTAGCATTTACAGAGGACGGCGCACGACGGGTACTGGCGTCGTTTATTGCCAGCTGCCCTGCTGCCACAAAGCGCAATGACTTATCGGGCCTGACGCGGGGCGAAGACTGGGCACGTGTTTGTGAAGCCGCAAGCAATTGGGATCCCGCGAATGCGAAGTCATTCTTCATTGACCGCTTCGAAACAGTGCAGGTCGGGACAGGAGCGGCGTTCGCGACCGGCTATTACGAGCCCGAGATCGAAGGATCACGCACGCAATCGGCAGCGTATCCGGTGCCGATTTACCGCCGTCCGCCCGAATTGGTCGAAATCGATCTCGGGGGCTTCAATGACGGACTGAAGGGCAAAAAGCTCAGCGGGCGTATCGCGAATGGGACGATGGTGCCCTTCGCTGATCGCGCGCAGATCGAGGACGGGGCACTGGCCGGGCGCGGACTTGAACTGGCATGGGCGGCAGATCCGGTCGAGTTTTTTATGTTCCAGGTTCAGGGGTCGGGGCGGCTGCGCTTGCCCGACGGTTCGATCATGCGCCTGACTTATGCGGGCCAGAACGGGCGCACTTACAACAGCGTCGGTGCCTACATGCGTGAACGCGCAATGCTGCAGCCCGGGCAATATACGATGCAGGGCGTGGTCGCCTATATGAAGGCTAATCCCGAAAAGGGCCGCGCGATCATGCGCGAGAACAAGAGCTTCGTTTTCTTCGCCGAGTTGAACGGTGAAGGACCGCTGGGGTCGCTTGGCGTTGTCGTGAAACAACAGGCGAGTGTCGCAGTCGATCCGATGTTCACGCCGCTCGGCGCGCCATTGTTCCTGTCGATGGACCGTGCCGATGCAAGCGGGTTGTGGGTGGCACAGGACATTGGCGGCGCGATCAAGGGTGCGAACCGTTTCGACACATTCTGGGGCGCGGGTGAAGAGGCCGCGCGGGTCGCGGGCGGCATGACAGCACGTGGCACTGCGTTCGTGCTTCTGCCCAAGGGAACATTGGCACGGCTGGGGGTCGCAGGTGGCGGGCCGACGCCTTAGCAGCGAAGAGGCTGCGCTGTGGCAGCGTGTTGCGGGGTCAGTCCGCGCGATTCGGCCCCAGTCAGCCCCTGTTATCGATGTTCAACCAATCCGTTCGTCCCGGGCGGAGTTTAGAAACAGCGCGGCAAACCCAAGTATCTTGACCTCGCTCGGGACAAACGACGTAAGGGTGAGGCAATCGAACAACACGCTCGACGGCACATGGGACAAAAAGATCGATACCGGACGCCTGACGCCCGACCGGACCATCGACCTTCATGGCTACAACCTTGCCGCTGCGCATCACCGGCTCGACCGCGGCCTTGACGAGGCAATCCGTGACGGCGCGCGGGTCATCCTGCTCGTTACGGGGCGGGCACCACGCAGCGGGACCAGTCGCATCGACATCCCTCTGCGTGGAATAATCCGCGAATCGGTCGGTGACTGGCTGGCGGCGTCGCGCCATGCCGGTTTGATTGCAGCTATCCGTAATGCCCATCCGCGTCACGGCGGCGCGGGCGCGCTATATATCGTGCTTCGTCGCACCCGTTAGTCGACCGAAACAATATCTTAACCCCGCGGTGTCAGGCGAATGGTTTAGGGACGCGCTTGCCTGGACATCTCGCGCACGGGACATGATTGCTGGAGCTTAATGGACGAATTTTCGCCCAATTTTCTCAACCCCCTGCGGGCGGGCGTGGCGCAAGCCATTGAAGCTGCCACGGCGCGTATTGTTGCGGCGACGAACGGTGATCTTTCAACGCTGACGCCTGCAATTGTCGGCAAACATCTCCCCGCTCTGGCGACGGCGCTCGATGTCCATTTTGCCGAAGTGCGCGCCAATCTTGATAGCGTCAGTACGTTGGCGATGTTCGATCCAGTCACGTCATTGCCGAACCGCATCCATTTCCGTCGAGAGGCCGAA
>JANOZQ010000018.1:0-4245 GCA_031429555.1 Sphingomonas sp.
CGGACACCGCTTTGTCGTCCGACGCGCGCCAGCATTGGGAAGCGCCGTCAACATTGCTCTACACATCTGGCACCAGTGGCCGCCCCAAGGGGGTGATGGTCAGCGAAGCCAACGCATTTTTCGGTTGCTCGAACTTCATCAACGGCAATCGCGTGTCATGTGACAGCGTCTTTCTGTGCGATATGCCGCTGTTCCACACGGCAGGCCTGTATGCAGCAACGCGCTCGCCAATTCAGGCGGGGGCGACGGTTTTGATTTCGAGGGGATTTGATCCTTCGGTCACGCTTGCGCGGCTCGCCGATCCCGCGCTGGGCATCACCCATTATTTCTCTGTCCCGCAAATGGCTCAAATGCTGTGGAACCAGCCCGGTTTCGATTCTGCGGCCCTGTCTCGCCTCGAAGTTTACGCGACTGGCGGCGCACCCAATCCAAAAGCACAGATCGAGCGCTTCGTGACGGCGGGCATTCCGATGTCCGATGGCTTTGGTATGTCGGAAACTTGTTCGAACTTCGCGATGCCGGTCGAGGACCGCGCGCTGTTGATCGAAAAGGCTGGCTCAATCGGCATGCCGCTGCTGATGCTGGAAGTGCGCATCGTCGATGACGAAGGCCTCGATGTGTCCGATGGCGAAACGGGAGAGCTCTGGCTGCGCGGTCCGAGCATCACCCTTGGCTATTGGAACCAACCTGAATTGACGACGCAATCATTTCACGATGGCTGGTTCAAAACCGGCGACGCTGCGCGGTGTGACGACGATGGATTCTACTATCTCGTCGACCGCAAGAAAGACATGTTCATCTCGGGCGGCGAAAATGTCTATCCGGCGGAAGTCGAAGCCGTGATTGCCGAACTGACCGATGTTGCCGAAGTCGCCGTTATTGGGCTGGCTGATGAAACCTGGGGCGAAGTCGGCCACGCCGTGATCATTCCCGTCAAGGGCGCTATCGTCGACGATGACATAGTCCTCACGCACTGCCGCCTACGGCTCGCCGGCTATAAGGTCCCCAAAGCGGTCGTCATGGTCCGCGAAATTCCGCGTACGGCGTCAGGCAAGGTGCAAAAGCATATTCTACGGGAACAGCTAACCGGCTGACGCAAATTCCTCGGTGTCGATGGCTTTCTGCATGCCCGCTGTATAGCGCGCGCCCGCAACCGTGTCCTGATTGATCAGCGCATCGACCTTCGCAACGGTCGCTGCATCGGGCACCCAATCCCATCGCGCGATATTTTCCTCGACATGGGCGATGTTCTGGCTGCCCGGAATGGTGACGATATGGTCGCCTTTGGCCAGCACCCAGCCCATCGCAAGTTGCGACGGTGTGACACCAGCCTCGGCAGCGATAACCTCATACTCGGCAACCAACGCCATATTGGCGCTGAAATACGGTTCGAGAAAACGCGGCCACGCCCCGCGCAAATCGCCATCCTGCCATTGTTGTCCGGCTTTGAAGCCACCAGCCAGAAATCCCCGACCCACTGGCGAGAAGGCAACAAACGTCACGCCCAGTTCCTTGCACGCATCTAGCACGGCGATTTCGGGATTGCGCGTCATCGGCGAATATTCGGTCTGCATGGCTGCACAGGGATGAACGGCATGCGCGCGGCGCAGGGTGTCCGCTGACATTTCGGACAGACCATAGCTGCCGATCTTGCCTTCTTTCACCAGATCGGCAAGCGCGCCGACAGACTCCTCGATCGGCATGTCGAAATCGCGGCGGTGAAGATAATACAGGTCGATATGATCGGTCTGGAGCAGCGTCAGACTGGTTTCGCATGCTGCTTTGATGGTGTCAGGACGGCAGTCGATCCGCCTTGCTTTGCCATCGACGATGATCCCTGTTTTCGACGCCAGAAAAAATTCGTTGCGTCGCCCTTTCAGCGCTTCACCGATCAGCGTTTCCGACTGTCCGTCGCCATAAATGCGCGCGGTGTCGAGATGGTCATACCCCTTGTCGAGTGCCGTATTGAGTAGTTGCCGCGCATAATCGTCGGCAACAGCGGGGCCGTACGCCCAGCAGATATTCATGCACCCAAGCCCGACCGGATTGACGGCGCGTCCGTTGATCATACGTTTCGTAAAGCTGGTCAAAGCGGCAGTCCCACATAATTTTCGGCGATGCTGGCCTGCGCCGCCGCTGACGACGCAATATAGTCGAGTTCGGCGATTTGCATACGCCGTTCGAACGGTCCGTCGTCGGGAAAACGGTGCATCAGCTTGGTCAGATACCAGCTGAATCGCTCGGTTTTCCACACGCGGCGCAGCGCGCGGTCCGAATAGCCGTCGATGCCTGCTTTCTCGCCGCGCTTGAACCACTCGATCAACGCTTCGGACAGATAGATCACGTCGGAAGCAGCGAGATTGAGTCCCTTCGCCCCTGTTGGCGGGACGATATGCGCAGCGTCGCCAGCGAGAAACAGCCGCCCGTGCCGCATCGGCTCGGACACGAAAGAGCGCAGCGGCACAATCGACTTTTCAATGGATGGCCCGCGCGTCACGTTCGCCGCGAATTCCGGCCCGAGCCGCAAGCACAACTCGTCCCAGAATCGCTCATCCGACCAATCTTCGACGCGCTCATCCAGCCCGACCTGCAAATAGTATCGGCTGCGCGTCGGCGACCGCATTGACGCCAGTGCAAAGCCGCGCTCGTGGCTCGCATATACGACATGCTCGTGGCATGGCGGCACATCGGCCAGAACGCCCAGCCAGCCAAAGGGATAGGCTCGCTCGAAAGTTTTCGCGTTGGGAATGCTGGCGCGCGAAGGCCCGTGAAAGCCATCGCAGCCGACGATGACTTCGCAGTCAATTCGTCCGCTTGCCCAAGTTACGAACGGTTCGTCGCTGCCGACATCATGGAGCGCGACTTCTGCTGCTTCCCAGACTATATCCAGTCCCGCACCTGCCGCCGCGTCGATCAGGTCACGCGTGACTTCGGTCTGGCCGTAAGCCGTTACATAACTGCCGGTTGATCCGAAAATTTCGACCGGGATCGACTGTCCGTCGTTGACCAATATCAATCCGTGGTGGAGCAGTCCCTCAGCCTTCAGCCGCGCATCAAGGCCTAGTCGCGCCATCAAGTCGGTCAGCGTCGTTTCAAGAATACCCGCACGGATGCGCTCCTCGACCCGTGCTTGTGAGGTCCGCTCGATAATGACGCATTCGATGTCTGCCTGCCGAAGAGAATGACCAAGCAGCAAGCCTGCTGGCCCCGCACCGATGATGGCGACCTGCGTTTTCAGAACTGCCGCTCCAGCGCATCGAGCACTCGGTAACATGGCAGCACTTGCGCAACGCTCGAATTGGGTTCGCGGCCCTCGCGGATCGCGGCGATAAATTCGCGGTCCTGCAATTCGATCCCGTTCATCGAAACCGAAATGTTCGACACGTCGATCTTCTCATCCTTGCCGGTGAACAAATCATCATAGCGCGCCAGATAGGTCGCGCTGTCGCCGATGTAGCGAAAGAACGTCCCCAGCGGCCCGTCATTGTTGAAGCTAAGCGACAGCGTGCAGATCGCGCCGCTCTCGGCCTTCAACTGGATCGACATGTCCATTGCGATGCCGAGGTCGGGGTGGATCGGCCCCTCGATGGCATTGGCTTTCACAATCGGTCCCGCCTGATAGGCGAACAGGTCGACGGTGTGCGCCGCGTGATGCCACAGCAGATGATCGGTCCACGACCGCGCTTCGCCCTTTGCATTCATGTTCTTGCGGCGGAAGAAATAGGTCTGCACATCCATCTGCTGGATGTTGAAGTCACCGGCGACAATCTTGTTGTGGACGTACTGGTGGCTCGGATTGAACCGCCGCGTATGCCCCACCATGCAGGTCAGCCCTGTCTCGATCTGCTTCGCCAGCACCGCTTCGGCATCCGCCAGCGAGTCTGCCAGCGGGATTTCGACCTGCACATGCTTGCCGGCATCCATGCATGCGATGGCCTGTTCGGCGTGCATCTGCGTGGGCGTGCACAGGATGACCGCGTCAACATCATCGCGCGCCAGCGTCTCGGCGAGGTCGGTCGTGGCATGACCAATACCATATTTGTCGGCAATCGCCTGCGTCGGTTCGATCCGCCGCCCGATCAGCGACGTCACCGTGACACCATCGATCAGCTTCAGCCCATCAAGATGTTTTTCGCCGAACGCGCCCGCGCCGGCCAAAGCAATTCTCATATAACTGGCTCCAGTACGATATGTCCGATGGCCGTGTTGCTGCACGGAATATGATAATGGCGGTGCAGGCATCGG
>JANOZQ010000019.1:0-6200 GCA_031429555.1 Sphingomonas sp.
CGACGGCGCCGCGCACGAGGCGACGAATCGCGGCTTCGTCATCAACAATCAGGATGCGCCCTGTCATTTCTTGAGCCGCCGGATACTGGCTTCGGGCCAAGTCACGTCGAAAGCGGCACCGACCTCTTCACGATTTTTTGCGCTGACAGCCAAGCCCATCGCGTCGGCGAATCCCTTTACAATCGCCAGACCAAGCCCGGTTCCCCCACTCATATCATCGCCATCGACGCGTGTGAAACGGTCGAACAAGCTCCGCTCGCGACCGGGTGGCAGGCCCGGCCCTTGGTCAAGAACGGCGAGCACCAAACGATCGGGCAAACGCTGCGCTTGGACCATGATCGTCGTGTCGATTGGTGAAAACCGCGCGGCGTTTGCCAATAAGTTGATCAAAATATGATGCAACATGCGCGGGTCCGCCTCTACAAGCGGGAGTGTCGGCGGCACGTCGAGGACGAGGCGATGTCGCGCAAGTTCGGCGCGCAAGTCCTGTGCTGCGGCGGCCACAGAATCGGTCAGATCGGTTGCCTCGCGCTTAACGACGAGCGCGCCTGCTTCGATGCGCGTCATTTCCACAAGGTCATCGAAAACACGGCGAAGGCGTCGTGCTTCGCCCTTGAGTGTTGCCGTCGTTGCACTTTCACCATGTTCGGCAGCGAGGGCATCGGCGGCAGCGACGACGGCGGTCAACGGGGTTTTGAGATCATGCCCGATCGAGGACAGCAGCGTCGCGCGCAGATCATCGCGTTGCTTGAGCGCGCCGACCTCGCGGGCGTTGCCTTCCAGTTTCAAACGTTCATGCGCCAGTGATGCCTGTCCGATCAGGGTCGTAAACAGGATATGTTTGTCGGCAGGAACCGGATCACTGTTTGCTTGCGAGGCTACTCCCAGCACGCCAAGAACGCCCAGTGCGGTTTCGAGCGGGTGAAATTGCCACTCACTTGCTGTCAATGTGCCACTGTCGCGTCCGGTCACTTCACCACGATCAAAAGCCCATTCTGCGGCAGCGAGGTCAAGTGCCCCTAATGTCGGGTTGGGTGGGTATGCACCGACAAGCTGGATCGCCGCGCTTTCGCGGGCGAACAAGACGGTCGACACATTAAGCAATCGTGCGACTTCGTCGCAAACCGCCTCTGCTGTCGCGGCTTCGTCTGATACACCTGCCAGCCGCTGCCCGAAGGCTGCCAGAGCAGCGTTTTCGGTTGCGGTGCGTGCGCCGATCGTCGCCTCCCGCTTCAATCGTCCCGTCAATTGACTGGCGACGACCGCCACGACGATCAAAACCATCAATGTCACGACATTCTGAGGGTCGCTTATCGTGAAAGTGTAAATCGGCGGCAGGAAAAAGAAATTATACGAAAGGGCTGCGGCCAAGCTTGAGACGAGCGAAGCACGCAGACCAAACAGCGTCGCAGTCGCAATGACGGGCAGCAGGAAAATCAGGTCTATCGAGTTCGAACCGACAATCGGATCCATGGCAACAGCCACCGCCGTCGTCACCGCAATCATGCCGAGGCCCGCTACGATACCGCGTGTCGCTCTTGGTCGCCGCATTGCGATTTCATCGTCGGAGACCGTGGCTAGATTGACCGGGACAACATGCACAGCGACGTTGTCGAGCTCGCGGATAAGCTGATCGACGACCGATCCGTGGCGCAGCTCGAACCACCAGCTACGCCGCGATTTGCCGATTACGACTGCTGTTGCCCGGGTTTCGGCAATGTGTGCGCGCAGTCCTTCGAGAACCGATTTTGCCGGGACCGTTGCGATAGTCGCGCCGAGACTCGTAGCGAGTTTGAGCGCCGCCGCCATCCGATCACGCGCGGCAACGCTGAGGGTCGCGCTGCGCGGCGTTTCAACGCTGACTGCGGCCCACGGGGCGCGCATCGCGTCGGCAAAGCGCTTTGCCGCTCGGATAAGGGTATCTCCGCCGGGCTGGTCACCAACTGCGACAACGACTCTTTCTCCTGCTGCCCAGTTGCCGCTTTCACCCACCAACTCGATGTGATCGAGAAGCGAACGATCAACGGCTTGTGCTGCACGGCGCAAAGCGAGTTCACGCAGTGCAGACAGGTTTGATTTCGAGAAGAAATGCCCAAGGGCGCGCGTAGCTTCGTGGGGAACATAGACCTTGCCCGCTTTAAGCCGCTCGATAAGTTCATCGGGCGGAAGATCAACGACCTCGATTTCGGCGTCATCGAGGATCGCATCGGGAACGGTTTCGCGAACCCGCACACGCGTAAAACCTGCCACAATGTCGTTTAGGCTTTCGACGTGCTGGATATTGACCGTTGTCAGTACATCGATTCCGGCGTCGCGCAGCTCCTCAACATCCTGCCAGCGCTTGGGATGGCGGCTGCCGGGCGCATTGGTATGTGCCAATTCGTCCATCAGCGCGATGCCCGGTTTACGCACCAGCATCGCATCGATGTCGAATTCTTGCAGCGTGTGCGTGCCGTGTGCGATCGTCCGCCGGGGCAGAATATCAAAAGGTGCGACCAGGGCCTGGGTTTCGGCGCGGCCGTGCGTCTCAACAATGCCGACGACGACATCGGTACCGCCTTTCAGCAGCTCAGCACCCTCGCGCAACATCTCGAATGTCTTGCCAACGCCGGGGGCGGCACCGAGAAATATCTTGAGCCGCCCGCGACCCTCGCGCCGCGCTGCTTTCAGCAGCGCATGAGGCGAGGGTCGAGCGTCATTATTCATCGCACAGCGTTAGGCGATATCCGGTCAAGCTGTCGATTGAGCAATAATATATTGATGCGCGCGACGCCGATGATGCCCAACATCGGATAGGCGACATTGCGTTCGACCACTTCGCGGATTTGCGGTTCGGCGAGGCCGCGTGCTTTTGCGACACGTCCGATCTGCGCAAAAGCCGCCTCGGGACTTAAATCAGGATCGAGTCCCGAGGCGCTAGTTGTGACCAGGTCAGGCGGAACATCAGCCCCGGTCAAGCCTTGGGCGCGCGCATCGGCAACGCGGGCCGCAATCGCGTCGCGCAAATCCTTCGATCCCGGCGCCAGGTTGGTTGCTGCAGAAGCAGCGGCGTCATAGCCTTTGCCCGCCGCCGAAGGACGTGGATGGAAATAGCGCGGACTTGCGAAGCCCTGAGCAATGAGTTCGGATCCGACCACTTTGCCGCCATCGACAATGAGGCTCCCATTGGCCCGGGTGGGCATCGCTACCTGCGCGACACCGGTAATCAGTAACGGGTAAGCGAGCCCCGTAATACTCGCCAACAGAAGCAGCAGGACGATGGCGGGGCGAAGCGCGCGGGTGATTTCGGTAAGCATGTGCATATCCTCTAAGCGAGGTTGAGGCCGGTGACGGCCAGGTCGATGATCTTGATCCCGATGAACGGTGCGATCAGCCCGCCGACACCATAAACGGCGAGGTTGCGCGCAAGCAGATCCCCCGCCGGTGCGGGCCGGTATTTCACGCCTTTGAGCGCAAGCGGCACCAGCGCGGGTATTATCAGTGCATTGAAGATAATCGCTGACAGGATCGCGCTTTCGGGACTGCCGAGACGCATGACGTTGAGCACACTCAACCCCGGATAGAGCACGACAAAGATCGCGGGCAGGATCGCAAAATATTTGGCGACATCGTTCGAAATCGAGAACGTTGTCAGCGCACCACGGGTCATCAAGAGCTGTTTGCCAAGGCCCACGATCTCAATGAGCTTGGTCGGGTCACTGTCGAGATCGACCATATTGCCCGCCTCGCGCGCGGCCTGAGTGCCGGTGTTCATGGCGACGCCGACGTCGCTTTGCGCAAGCGCAGGTGCATCATTGGTACCGTCGCCACACATCGCGACGAGCTTGCCGCCTTCCTGTTCTTTGCGGATCAGTGCGAGCTTGTCTTCGGGCGTCGCTTCGGCAAGGAAATCATCGACGCCGCTTTCAGCCGCAATGCTTGCGGCAGTCAGCGGATTGTCGCCGGTAATCATCACCGTGCGAATGCCCATGCGGCGCAGTTCGCCAAATCGTTCGCGGATACCCGCCTTCACGATGTCTTTCAGGTGGACCACGCCGAGCAGCCGCGCATCGTCGGCAACGGCAAGCGGCGTGCCACCTGATCGAGCAATCTCGTCGGAAATCTTTGTCAGGGCAGCGGCGGCAATCGGATCGGCACTGGCGCCAAGCCGCCGCATAACCGCGTCGACTGCACCCTTCACCAGCGAACGCTCCCCGATCTGAAGACCGGAGACGCGGGTTTGCGACGTGAATTTGATCGGCTCGGCATCTGCGGGCATCGCTTCGTCCCAAAAGTCATTGGCGCCCGCCAGCACAACGATTGATCGACCTTCGGGGGTTTCATCAGCGAGGCTTGCGAGTCTTGCCGCTGCAATAAGCTCGCGATCGGATACACCGGGGATCGGCAGGAACGCTGTCGCCTGCCGGTCGCCAATGGTGATCGTGCCGGTCTTGTCGAGCAGCAGCGTGTCGATATCGCCCGCCGCCTCGACTGCACGGCCCGATTTGGCGAGCACGTTAAAGCGCACCAACCGGTCCATCCCTGCGATACCGATAGCGCTGAGAAGTGCCGAAATCGTCGTCGGTATGAGCGTGACAAACAACGCGACCAGCACCGGCACGGCAAGTGCACCGCCCGCGTAGCTGGCAAACGCTGGAAGCGTGCCAACCGCAATCAGGAAAATCAACGTCAGTCCCGCGAGCAGAATCGTCAGCGCAATCTCGTTCGGCGTTTTCTGGCGACTTGCACCTTCGACGAGTGCGATCATGCGGTCTAGAAAGCCCTGTCCCGCTGCCGCCGTGACGCGCACTTCGATCCAGTCGGAAATGACGCGCGTTCCGGCTGTCACCGCAGAGCGGTCGCCGCCGCCCTCGCGTATGACTGGCGCGCTTTCGCCAGTGATCGCGGCCTCGTTAACACTCGCCACACCGGCGACGACTTCACCGTCGGCGGGGATAAGGTCGCCGGTGTCAACGCGGACGACATCGCCAACAGTCAACGTGCCCGCGTCAACTATGCGCCCATCGAGCAGTTTCGCGCGCAGATCGGCCTTGGTCGAGCGCAGTGACGCCGCCTGCGCCTTGCCGCGTCCCTCCGCCATCGCCTCGGCGAAATTGCCGAACAGCACGGTCAGCCACAGCCAGAAGACAAGTTGCGCCTGAAACGCGACACTCGTCGATCCGATCGCGATGCCTTTTACGAGCAATACTGTAGAAAGCCCGGCGACAATTGCAGTGACAAACATCACCGGGTTGCGGACGAGCGTGCGTGGGTCAAGTTTCACGAATGAGTCGCGCGCTGCGGCAGTCATGAGCGGGCCGGTAAAAAGCGAAGTCTGGGTTGCCATATCGATAAGCCTTTAGAGAAGCGTGCCGGCGGCGATCTGCGCCTGGTCGGCAATGGGGCCGAGGACGAGTGCGGGCAGGAACGTCAGCCCGCCAACGATGAGGATGACCGATGCGAGCAACCCGATCCACAACGCGCCGGTCGTCGGGAACGAACCTGCGCCCGCCGGGACGACGCGCTTGGCCGCCAGTCCGCCCGCGATGCCGAGCACCGGCAGGATAACCCCAAACCGTCCGACAAACATGCCGAGCGCGAGCAGCAAGTTGTAGAACGGTGTATTGCCGGTCAGCCCGCCAAACGCCGAGCCGTTGTTCGCTGCGGCGCTGGAAAAGGCGTAGAGGATTTCGCTGAAACCATGCGGTCCCTTTGCAAGCGGCCCCGCCAGTCCCGCTGGCAAAACGCTGGCGACGGCCGTGAGGCCAAGTATCATCAGCGGCGGAATGAAGATCGCGATGACGGCCAGCTTCATCTCGCGCGCCTCAATCTTCTTGCCGACATATTCGGGGGTCCGCCCAACCATCAACCCGGCGATGAAAACCGCCAGGATTGCGTAAACCAGCACAGCGTACAGCCCGGACCCGACCCCACCGATCACGAGTTCGCCGAGCTGCATATTCAACATCGGAATCAACCCGCCGAGCGGTGTCAGGCTGTCGTGCGCGGCGATCACTGCGCCGGTCGACGTCGCGGTCGTGATCGTTGCAAATAGCGCGGATGCGGCGACCCCGAAGCGGACTTCCTTCCCTTCCATATTGCCTCCGGCGACGCCGATCGCATGGTGCAGCGGATTGCCCGCGGCCTCCGCGCCGTAAACCACGGCCACGCCGCCGATAAAAAGTATCAGCATCGCGGCCAGGATCGCCCAGCCTTGGCGG
>JANOZQ010000020.1:0-9241 GCA_031429555.1 Sphingomonas sp.
GATGCTGTGAAGCACGCCCGAGAGCGCTATATAATTGATGTCATGCCCCGCTGCATGCGCATAGGGACCGTACTGCCCCCAGCCGGTCATCCGTCCATAAACCAGCTTCGGATTGTCGGCGAGCACCATGTCGGGGCCAAGACCGAGCCGTTCCATAACGCCCGGACGGTAGCCCTCGACCAGGCCATCCGCGCTACGGCATAAATCGCGCGCCACGGTCAATCCGTCTGGCGTTTTGGTGTTTAGAATAATCGATTTCCGGTTCCGCGAAAGGGCGTCACGCGGATCGAGCCTGCCGCCCGGCCGCTCGATGCGGATCACCTCGGCACCGTGGTCGGCAAGCATCATGGCGCAAAACGGGCCCGGACCGATCCCGGCAAATTCGATGATCGTTATGCCTGCCAGCGGCCCCGCCATGCTCGTTTCTCCGGATTACCGATTAGCTGGCGAGCTTGTCGACTTTCGACTGGAGGTCAGCGAGCTGGGCTTTAAGACTGGCAATCTCGTCGTCTTTCTTGGACGCTCCAACCGCCTTCGGCACAAACGCTGTGGTCGCGGCTTCGAACATTGCCATGTTGCGCTTGGCAATTTCAGCAAAGGGTCCGCGTTCGAACGCGCCTTTCATCGTTTCATGGAACTGCGCCTGATTGCGACGGAAAGCATCCATCGAAGCTTCAAGATATTGCGGCACCATTGACTGCATTGAGTCACCATACATCGAGATGATCTGGCGCAGAAAACCGGCGGGCAACATTGTTTCGCCGCGGCTTTCCTCGTCCATGATAATCTGAGTCAGGACCGAGTGGGTAATGTCCTCGTCGGTCTTGGCATCGAGCACTTTGAACTCGCGCCCGTCGCGCGTCAGCTTCGCCAGATGCTCGAGCGTGATGTAGCTTGATGTCTCGGTATTGTAGAGTCGGCGGTTGGCGTATTTTTTGATGATCACGGGCGCTGGTTCGCCGCCTTCGGTCGTTATTGTCGGTTTTGCCATGATGCGGTCCTGCGCAGGTTTCAGACGCTTTAGCACCATCGCATGACGCACCGCAACACAAGCTATGCTGCGCAACAAGGAACATGGTGGAAAGCCACATCAAACCGGTTTAGAGGCAGTGCAGCAAACTAGTCCCGAGGAATATGCCATGACCGACATCGTCATCACTGCCGCCCGCCGTACGCCCGTCGGCAGTTTTCTGGGCAGTTTTGTCGGAACACCAGCGCATGAGCTGGGCCGTGCAGCGATCGTCGCCGCACTCGAATCGGCGGGGGTTTCGCCCGAAGAGGTTTCGGACGTTATCCTCGGTCAGGTTCTGACCGCAGCGCAGGGCCAGAACCCCGCACGGCAGGCATCGATGGCGGCGGGCATCCCGAAGGAAGTCGCCGCAATGGGCATCAATCAGGTGTGCGGGTCGGGGCTTCGCGCTGTGGCACTCGGCGCACAGGCCATCATTGCGGGCGACGCAACGATTGTGGTCGCGGGCGGTCAGGAAAACATGTCGATGTCCTGCCATGCACAGGCGTTGCGCGGCGGCACAAAAATGGGTGCTGTCGAATTGATCGACACGATGATCAAGGACGGTCTGACCGACGTGTTCAATAACTACCATATGGGAATCACGGCAGAAAACCTTGCCGAACAGCATCAGATGACCCGTGAGATGCAGGACATTTTCGCTGCCCGCTCGCAGAACCTTGCCTCGGCTGCGCGCGCCGAGGGACGGTTCAGGGATGAAATTGCAGCCGTCACGGTCAAAGGTCGCAAGGGGGATACCATCGTCGACAATGACGAATTTATCCGCGACGGTGTCACAGTTGAATCGCTCGCCGGGCTGCGCCCCGCTTTCAAGAAGGACGGCACTGTGACGGCCGCGAATGCGAGCGGCCTCAACGACGGAGCTGCCGCGCTCGTCCTGATGCACGCCGACGAAGCGGCCCGCCGTGGTTCGCCGGTTCTTGCACGCATCGCCGGCTTCGGCACGGCTGGCGTCGACCCGTCGATCATGGGTATCGGCCCCGTCCCCGCCACCCGCCGGGCGCTTGAACGGGCCGGCTGGAGCATCGCGGATTTGGACCTGATCGAAGCCAATGAAGCGTTTGCTGCACAGGCGCTTGCGGTCGGCAAGGAACTGGGCTGGGATCCTGACAAGGTCAACGTCAACGGCGGCGCGATCGCAATCGGACATCCGATAGGTGCCAGCGGTGCGCGCGTTTTGACGACATTGCTCCACGAAATGGTGCGCCGTGGTGCAAAGAAAGGGCTGGCGACCCTATGTATCGGCGGCGGCATGGGTGTCGCTCTGGCGGTCGAGCGCGGATAACTGTTGCAAACAAGTTACAGTGGCGATTTTTCTTAATGCCGGATGAACAGTCCGCCGCGTTGGTGCTTGTAATATTGTTTCAACTGCCCTTGTTTGCCGTATCTACGTCGTAGATTCGCGTTCGTGTTTGCAGGGGTATTTTCAATGAAATCATTTCGCTTTTTGAGCGCTACCGCGCTTGCCGGTGCCATTCTCTCCACGGCAACAACGCCCGTTTTCGCGCAGTCCACCGCCACCCCTGCCGAGGAAGCTGAGTCGGCCTCAACAATCATTGTTACGGGGTCACGCATCCGTCGTCCGAATGATGATTCGACTGTTCCGATCACGACGGTTACGGCCGCCGAATTGCAGCAGACTGGCCGAATCTCGATCGGTGATACACTCAACGACTTACCCCAGCTGCGCAGCACGGTAAGCTCGCAGAACTCCACATCGGGCCTTGGCGTTCGCGGGCTTAATCTGCTCGATCTGCGTGGACTTGGCACGTCGCGGACACTTGTGTTGGTTAACGGTCGCCGCCACGTTTCGGCTGAAATCATCAACAACGGCAATTCGCCCGACATCAATACGTTTCCGACCGATTTGATCGAGCGTGTCGACATCGTAACTGGCGGCAATTCATCGATTTATGGATCGGATGCCATCGCCGGTGTTGTCAATTTTGTGTTGAAAGACAATTACGACGGTCTCCAAATTCGCGGACAGGCCGGAATCAGCAAATATAATGATGCCGGTAATCAGTATATTTCGGCTGTTGCAGGCAAAAACTTTGCCGATGGTCGCGGTAACATTGCTGTTAATTTCGAATATGCGCGTCAATCGCGCTATTATGGTGTCGAGCGCCCCAACCTTCGTCAAAATGATGCGTTTATCGTCGTTGACACCGACCCTGCTGGCTCGGTGAATGGTTCGGATGGCATTCCTGACCGTCTCTTTTTCCGTGACATCCGTTCGTCGACAATTGCGACCGGAGGACAAGTCGGCATTCGTACGCCAGCAACGGGACCATGTGGCCTTGACGCCGTCGGTGCCGCTTTCACCTGTGGTTACCTGTTCCAGAGCGACGGTAGCCTTGTTGCGCAGACCGGCCTTCGCGTCGGCCTTGGCCCGAACGGAAACTACGTCGGTGGTAACGGAGCGAACAGCCGCGAAGGCGAATTCCTTGTGCTATCGCCCGAGGTCAACCGTTACGCCGCCAACCTAATCGGTCATTTCGAAATCAGCCCGGCCTTTGTCCCGTTCGTCGAAGCAAAATTCGTACGCACTGAGGCGTTTGGTTCGCAAAGCGGCCCATTCTTCTCACAAGGCCAGACATTGGGTGACGGCATTCAGGTCGCCGGTTTGAATGACCGATCCTATCTGCCGACGGGCACGGCCAACGGGTCGGTCAACCGCGAAGGTATCCGGATCGACAACCCTTATCTGTCGGCTCAGGCGCGCACGCTTCTCACCCAGCAGTTGACGGCCAGTATAACAGCGGGGGTCAATCCGAATACAGGCGGCACATTTACGGCAGCGAATCAAGCGCTGGCGTTGGCGCAGGTGACCAACGGGTCGTTCCGGTTCAGCAACCGCCGCAACTATGTTGATCTCGGATTCCGCGATGAGCAAATCCGCCGCGACACCTACCGCATCGTTGGCGGCATTCGAGGTGATTTCAACGATGACTGGCGTTACGAACTGGCGCTGAACTATGGTGAGCACAACGAAAGCAACTCGATTCAGGGCAATATCAACCGCCAGCGCTTCCTGCTTGCGAATGACTCAGTCTTGAATACAGCAACCAACCAGATTGTTTGCCGCGCCCAGTTGACGCCAGCTTATGCGGGTACGGACCGTGCTGCCAATCCGGCAGTCCTTGCCGCCGACATTGCGGCATGCGTTCCGCTCAATCCGTTCGGCGATGGTTCGATCAGTGATGCTGCACGCAAATATCTGACCGTCGCATCGTCAGCGGTCGGTAAAGCGACACAGCTCGTTGCGTCGGGTTATGTATCGGGTGACTTGAGCCAGCTGTTCGAATTGCCCGGAGGACCTGTTGGCTTCTCGGTCGGCGGTGAATATCGCCGGGAAACGCTGTCCTACGATCTCGATGACACAACGCAGGCAGGATATGCGTTTTACAACGCAATCCCGTCGTTTGTTGCGCCAGCGTTTGAAGTGAAGGAAGCTTTTGCTGAACTGTCCATTCCGCTGCTTAAAGATATGCCGCTCTTTCAAGAGCTAACATTCTCGGGCTCGGGTCGCGTTGCCAAGTATAAGGGCGCGGTCGGCACAGTCTATGCCTATAGCGGCGGCGTTGATTGGGCACCGATTCGTGACCTGAAATTCCGTGCAGCCTATTCGAAATCGGTCCGCTCACCTTATCTCGGTGACCTGTATTCGACCCAGAGCCAGAACTTTGCTGGTGCACCGAACGATCCGTGTTCTGCTCGAAACCTTGCAACGGGTTCAGCAACCCGTTCTGCAAATTGCACCGCGGCCGGGCGTCCTGCGGCTTATGACTTTGTCTACACATCATCGCTCGAAATCCTGAGCGGCGGCAACCCGAACCTGAAGGCAGAAACGTCGAAGTCATTGACGATTGGTGGCGTCTTCCGTCCCAGCTTCGTGCCCGGTCTGTCGATTTCGGCCGACTATTATGACATTACCGTGGACAATGTCATTGCTTCGGTGTCGGCACAGAACATTCTGAACTTGTGTTATGACTCGGCCACTTTGGCCAATCCATTCTGCGCCCTGTTCAAGCGTGCAGGTGCCGCCGGTGGGCCGCGCGGCGAACAGGAGTTCCGCGTTCTTGAAGGATCGTTGCTGCAATCGTCGGCCAACTTTGCAAAGCGTACAGCGCGTGGGATCGACACCAACATTTCGTACAACCACACGTTTGATTGGGGTTCGCTTGCCGTGAAGGGTGTGTGGACCCACGCCCTGAAGCGCGACAATTTTACCAATCCGGCTGATCCGAAGTTCACCGATACGCTGTTGGGTGAACTCGGCGATCCCACTGACCAGTTCAATATCAGTGCCGACGTCAAGATTGGTAAGCTGACGTTGGGCTATGGGTTCCGCTGGATCGACAGAATGTTTCTAAACACCTTCGAGGATTATAACGCCCTCAATGGCTTGCCGCCGCAGAATACTGATTATGCGGACGTCGTAACCTACCCTGTCGTTACCTACAGCGACATTCGGGCAGCCTATGACATCAACGACAAGTTTAATCTCTATGGCGGCATCACCAACCTTGGCGATACCAAGCCACCCTTTGGTTTGACCGGCGTTGGTGCTGGCTCGGCAATCTATGATAACCGTGGCCGGTTCATGTATGTCGGCGTAATCGCCAAATTCTGATGTTGTAATGTACTGAATATTAAGGGGCCGGGTGAAATTCCGGCCCTTTTTTTACGTCCAAACCCGCTCAAACCGCCGTCCCAGCCCCGTGAGCAGTTCATATTGCGAAATGCCGCTTAGGGTGCTTGCACCGAAAAGGTTGTAATCGACTTCTATCCAGTCACCCTCGCCAACTGATGTGTCGACCGAAACATCAACGGCGATCAAGTCCATCGACACCCTGCCCAAGAGCGGGAACCGTCCGCCGCCTGCGCTGCCGATGCTTGAGAACGCCCTGCGATACCCATCGGCATACCCTATGTTCAGGATTGCAACTTCGGTATCCCGTTCCGCAACAAAGGTTGCGCCATAGCCAATGCTGTCGCCTGTGCTGACGCGCCGGCGTTGAACGATTTGCGCTTCGGGATGGGCAACTTGCCTGATATGCCCAACGGCCTCGGCGCGCGGGATGCCGCCATAAATCGCCAACCCCGGGCGCGTCAGGTCAAAGCCATAATCGCTGCCAAGACAGATACCCGCCGAATTGGCAAGACTGCGACGACGAGCGGAAACATCAAGTGCGGCAAACGCCTCCCGCTGCGCCTCGTTCATCAGGCTATCTTCGTCGGCGCACGCAAGGTGGCTCATCAGTGTTTCGACGTGCAGCCCCGACACGTCATCCGTTGCCGACAAACCCAACCGGTTCATTCCCGTGTCGATCATGATATCGCAAGACTGGTTGGTCGGGCGCCACCTTGCGACTTGTGCGGACGTATTCAACACCGGTCGCGCCGTCGATGTTACGGCGACCGCCATGTCCTCCTCACGCACGCCGTGCAGCACTGACATAGCGCAACCTTCGGGCAGTTCACCCAAAGCCACCGCTTCGTCCCATGTCGCCACAAAGAAATCACGGCACCCTGCCCGCGCCAGACGCGCCACGACCTCACGCGCACCAAGGCCATAGCCATCGGCTTTTACCGCCGCACCGCACGCCGCACCGCCTGACTGCCTCGCCAGCCAACGCCAATTCGCGACCAGCGCATCGCCATCAAGGCGCAATCGGGAAGCCGACGTCATGCCATGCCGGTTAGCGCGCTCAGACGTCCTCGTCCAACGCCTTGCCTGCCGTTTCGGGCAGCCAGATCGCGCTCACGATAAACGCCATCACGACAACGGCGACGGTATACCAGAGTCCGGCATAGGCATCGCCTGTTCGCACAACGATATATTGCGAGATAAAGGGCAGAAACCCGCCGAAATACCCCGTGCCGATGTGATAGGGGATCGACATCGACGTATAGCGGATGCGCGCCGGGAACATTTCCACAAGGATTGCCGCAACCTGACCATATGTCATTGCCGACAGCCCGATCAGGAGGGCAATCGCAAGGATGATTTTCCAAGGTTGCTTCTCGCTCGGATCAGCTTTGTCAGGATAGCCGGCCGCCACAATAGCCGCCGTATAGGCCTTGTCATCGAAACCTGTGATCCGGTTCTGCCCGACCTGAAGCGCAACCTTCCCGTCGGCATAGGGCGCAACCTTGATATAACTGATCCCGCGCTTGGCAAGATAGGCCAGCGCCTTGCCGCACTCGGTTTCTTGCTTAGGAGCCAGAACGCTGAAAGCACAGTCAGGCAGTTCGAGCTTGACCGGAGACGTTGCCGTCGCCCGGGCGAGTGCCGGGTTCGCCGCATCGGCCATCATGTGGAACAGCGGAAATGTGAAAATCGCTGACAACGCATAGCCGACAAGCAGCAGCTTCTTGCGGCCAACGCGATCGCTGAGCGCACCGAACACAACATAAAAGGGCGCGGCCAAGACGGCCCCCACCGCCATGTAGAGCAGCGCTTCCTCCTCAGCGACGCGTGCCGTGCCTTGCAGGAAATACAGCGTGTAAAATTGCGATGTGTAATAAATGACCGTCAGACCTGCACCGACACCGAACAAGGCTGTCAGGATGCGTCCCTTGTTACCCGGATGCCGCCATGAATCGAGCAGCGGATTGTTCGACGTCGTGCCCGCTGCCTTCATCGCTTTGAAGACAGGGCTTTCAGACAATTTCATGCGAATATAAAGCGAGATCGCGAGCATGAGCAGCGACGCCAGAAACGGTATCCGCCAGCCCCATTCTTCAAATGCCTCCTTGCTCATCGAATGTCGGCAGGCCAGCACCACGACGACACAAAGCAGGAACCCGCCCGCAACCGATACCTGTATCCAGCTGGTATATTGCCCGCGCTTGTTCTGCGGCGCATGTTCGGCCACATAAATTGCGGCACCGCCATATTCGCCACCGAGCGCCAATCCCTGAAGCAAACGCATTGCGACGAGCAGCACAGGTGCCCATATCCCTGCGGTGGCATAGGTAGGCAGGAATCCGATCGCCGCGGTCGCACCACCCATCAGCGTGATCGTGACCAGAAACGTATATTTGCGGCCGATCTTGTCCCCGAAATAGCCAAAGAGAATTGCGCCAAGCGGTCGCACCCCGAAGCCGGCCCCAAAGGCGGCGAGCGATGCCAAAGTCGCGGCAGTCGCGTTATCCGACGGAAAAAACAGCTTGCCGAGCAGTGCCGCCAAAATGCCGTAGAGAAAGAAATCATACCATTCGAACACCGTCCCCAGCGACGATGCGACGATGACAAGCCGGTCGCGTTTGGGATCCAATGGTACGGTTGGTGCGGTCATGTTGTCCCCCTCAACATGTTCATAGGGGCGGACAGCGCACCGGAGCAAGTCGCGTTTCCCTTGGCTTGACGGATGGCAACGGTTAGGGGCCGATGGAAGTGCGGGCGTGGCGGAACCGGTAGACGCAACGGACTTAAAATCCGTTGGGCTTATGCCCGTGTGGGTTCGATTCCCACCGCCCGCACCAGCTCATGGGCCCGTTTATTTCTAGTGTCCGAGAAGCCTTGTGGATAATCAAACGACCAAGCGGTAACCAACGCCTGGTTCGTTACGAAAAATGGTCGGCGCTGCCGGATCATCCTCCAGCTTCAGACGCAAGCCACGCATCGCGACACGCAGATATTCAACGTCATCAAGATGTGCCGCCCCCCACACGGCGCGCAGAAGCGCTGAATGGGTCAGCACGCGGTCCGGATTACGCGCAAGTTCGGCAAGAACGGCGTATTCCTTGCGCGTCAGTCTCACTTCGGTTCCGTGGCGGCAAACACGTCGGGCAACGAGGTCAATCACGACCGACCCGTTCGTCAAAACCAACCCGTCGTTTGGTGCCCCGGACCGATGCCGAAGCGCGGTTCGAATACGTGCAAGCAATTCGTCTGTGTCGAACGGTTTCACCACATAATCGTCTGCGCCAAGATCGAGCGCGGCTACTTTTTCCGTTGTCGCGTCTCGCGCAGTCAATACTATCACGGCCCGATCCATCGATTTGAGGAGCGGTACGATCTCGATGCCATCGCGGTCGGGTAAACCAAGATCGAGCAGGACGAGTTCGCATCCCTCCCGATGCGCTTTGGCCAAAGCGTCAACAGCGGTGCCCGCTTCGCTTACCGAATAACCGGCGCGCTCGACGGCGCCGCGCACGAGGCGACGAATCGCGGCTTCGTCATCAACAATCAGGATGCGC
>JANOZQ010000021.1:0-6143 GCA_031429555.1 Sphingomonas sp.
TGCTCGGCTCGGACCTTGCGCCCGATTATATGACGCGTGTCGAGTTCGGGGCATTCTATGGCTGGCCCTATACCTATTGGGGCGGGTTCGAAGACCGGCGTGTCGAGCCGCGGCCCGATCTGTTGCAGTACACAAAGCGACCCGACTACGCATTGGGACCGCACACCGCATCGCTCGGGCTGGCGTTCGGGTCGCTCGGCGGCTTTGCAAACGGCATGTTTATCGGCCAGCATGGATCATGGAACCGGGTACCGGTATCGGGTTATAAAGTCGTATTCGTGCCATTCGGTGCCAACGGTTACCCCAACGGGCCGATGCGCGATGTGTTAACTGGCTTCCTCGACAAGGACGGGAAGGCACAGGGTCGACCGGTTGGTGTGATCATCGACAAGGCAGGCGGGCTGCTAGTGGCGGACGATGTCGGCAATCGGATCTGGCGGGTGAGCACGACGCGCTAAGGTTTCAGGCGGCGCCTGCTTCGTCGATACAACGGATGACGCGCCGCTGAAAAATACGCCATTGCAAACCACGCCATATTTTCAGCCACTTGGCAAATAGGGCGATATGCCAGCCATGACTTGGACCCTCAGCCTGCTTCTCGACGGTCTGCATCCATTCGGCCAGCCAAGGCACTTCGACTTTCAGTCTTTGCAGACAGACTGCCCGATACGGTTCCGACAGCGAACCCGAATAATGGAGTATCGAAGATTTCCCCATGTGCGGCGCGGCGATTTCACCGTCCAGCAGCCCCGGAAAGATCATGTGGTGATCTTCAACCCGCATGTGCCGCCACCGCAGCTTGGCGCGGGTGATGACGCTGTTGAGGATGATCTGGTCCGCAGCAAAAAAAGAACCGTCCGCTTGGGCCATTCGGCTTTTCAACAGTTTTACGAATGAGTCGACATAAGTTGCCGCAAAGGCAGAGGAGCGCCGCCATACGAACACACCAGAATTGAAATAAAGTATCTTTCTGGGCTTGTCGCCGCGGTCCAGCCAGATGAGGTCATCATAATTCGACAGTGTAACGTTGCACAGTTTGCGCCAGTAAGCCCTGTTTTTCGGGCTATTCGCCTCGACTGAAGCCATGATCGGTTCACAACGGCCAGCAAATTCCTCGTCGTCGCGCAGCACTAGTCCGTCCGGCTGACCGGCAAATAAGATATCGCTGTCGATCCATGCGACAGTCTTGGTCGTGCAAATGCGGTTCGCAAGGTTCACCGCGACAACCTTGTTGGCATAGTTGAACCACGGAAACGGGTTATTGCGATGCGGCGAGTAAACAAGCTTGACGCCCAGCTGTTCAAATTCTTTGATGGTATGCCGGTCGAGCGGGGCACCTATTCGTCCAACAACAGCAATGACAGGGAGATTGGCAAGGTCACCACCAAATGCGCGAAGCGACCTGACCATCAACAGTGTCTGGCTTTCAAGACGGCCATGCTCGACGCAGCAAACCAAAGTCAGATCGGGCAGCGTCGTCACCAGTGATAAAACTCAAAGCCTGTTAGGCGACAGCGTGTAGCTTCACCGGCTCGAGTGGGCAAATATCTTCGGCATGCGCCCAGCACAGATCATGAAGCGACAGCGCCCGTCCGTCATGCGACAGGATTTCAATCGCGCGGATCGGCTGGTGGTCGCGTTCGTCGACCAATACCGGCGTCGATGGCATGCCCGATTCCCAGCGCTCGCCCCACTGACGCAGCGCAAGCATGGCGGGAAGCAGCTCGGCACCCTTTTGCGTCAGTCGATATTCGACCTTGCGACGGTCATCGGCCATCGCTTCGCGCGACAATATGTCGTGATCGACGAGGCGTCCGAGACGATTCGCAAGAATGTTGCGGGCGATGCCCAACGTCGATTGAAATTCCTCGAAATGGTGCAAGCCGTTGAATGCAGCCCGCAAAATAAGGAACGACCAGCGTTCGCCCATCGCTTCCAGCGCCGCCGGAAGCGCACAATCCGCCAATGCGCGGAGGTTTTCTTTAAGCATACCCATCCTAACCATAGCCTATCGTAATTTTGCCGTCATGCAAATGCGATATAAGTTTTGTGTTGCAACTTGAAACTTATTTAAGTAGGTAGTGATTCGCAACCTAATAACAAGGAGCCTCCCCATGGTTCGGATTACATCGCTATTTCTCGCCACTGCACTTACGCTCTCACTGTGCGCTGCCATTGAACCCGCACAGGCCCAATCGCCTGCCTATCGCGCTGTGCCTGCTACGGCGGTTGCGTCGGCGGACAATGTCATTGCCGACGGCGTCCTGTGGCGTTGCGGCAGCGAAGGGTGCGTCGCCACAAACGCGACCTCGCGTCCCGCAATTGTCTGTGCCCAAGCGGCACGCAAAGTCGGCAAGCTGACCAGTTTCAGTGTCGGCACACAGCCGTTCGACGAAGCCGCGCTCGCCAAATGCAATGCGAAAGCCAAGGGCTGATCGTCGCAAAGCCACCCGGCCGGGGCTTGCTCCCTCTACCCCGACCGATACCGGACCCGGATGCGAAATGCGTCCGGGTCTTTTTTGCGAATGATTATCAAAATCGTTGACGTTGCGAACGACTCGCATTAGCGGACCTCTATCAAAGGGGTTTCTTAATGTTACTGTCATTCCGCGTTATACTGCTGTCATCTGTCCTTCTCTCCACTCAGTCCTTCGCTGCGGAAACTGATGCGGACGCCGCAGACAGCGGCACGATTATTGTCACGGGCGCCCGAGATGACGCCTCCACTGCATCCAAAACGGGGACACTTGCGCGTGACATTCCGGCAAGCGTTCAGACGGTGTCGAAGGAAATTGTAGCTGACCAGGGCGCGCTAGTGCTGAATGAAGTTGTCCGCAACGTATCGGGTGTCCAGCCGGTCTATGGCGGCGGTTACGGCTATGCGGACAGCTATGTCATTCGTGGCCTTCGCATGAAATTCCTGCGCGATGGTGTCGCCGACGGCCCAACATTCGTCGGGTATGCGCGATCATTTTCGGATGTCGAACGGGTCGAAGTGCTAAAAGGGCCGGGATCTGCGATTTATGGACGGTCCGAACCTGGTGGCACGATCAACCTGATCACCAAACAACCGAGTTTTAGCCCGCTCGCCAATGTCTCGCTGACGGCGGGCTCGCGTAACACCTATTCGGTGCAGGGCGATGTTAGTGGACCGATCGGCGCAACGCTGGCACTGCGCGGCACGGGCGAATATTCGATCAGTGACGGCATTCGCGGGTTGAGCAAGGATATCGCAACCGGTGCGGTTGCTCTGTTGTGGAACGTCGCCGACGGGCATCAGCTAACGGCGAAAGGCGAGATTTACGAACAGCGTTTCGTTGTCGATAATTTTGGCATTCCTGCGGACTTCACCGGCAAGCCCGTCGCGGTCGATTTCAACACGCGCTATTACACGCCTGATAACTTTGTTGCCCAGAACATCCGGCGGCTTACGCTGGGATATAAGGGCGACATTACCGACAATCTGATGCTGCGTGCGACCTACCGTATAGACGACCGCGATCTCGATTTCCGGCGGAATGCTGGGTTTACGCTGAACGCAGCGGGGCAAATCTCGTCCACCACCCAGCGCGATCACGAGGACGACAGCACGTTCCAGATCGGCCAGATCGAAGCCGTGCTCGACACCGATTTCGGCGGCGTTACGGGGAAAACGCTTATCGGATATGAGCACCAGCGGGACCGGTTTTCGACAATCCGCCGCGAATTTACCTTTACCAATATCCAGAACATCCTCGCGCCGACACCGCGACCGAACGCTGCGGGCCTGACTGCGCGGTTGATTTTCGACCGTGATCTGAAAGCGGACACCAACTCGCTGTATTTCCAGCATGAAGCGGCGATTGGCGACATGGTCAAAATCCGGGGCGGTTACCGCTTTGATTTCGCCAAATACAGCGACGTCGGCGTATCGACGGCAACGCCGGTGGCGGGGCAAGCGGGGCCAATCAACCGGAAATTCAACGAAACGCTGGGCTCGGGCCAAATCGGGATTGTGGTGCAGCCGACTTCCACAGTGTCATTCTATGGCGGTTATTCGACCGGCGAGTTCGTCAATATCCAGACCGAGTCCACCGCGCTGACCGGCGAACCTGAATCGTCGAACCAGATCGAATTCGGGGCCAAGTGGGATATTATCCCGAACAAACTCAATCTCAACATCGCGGCGTTCAAGATCAAGCGGCGCAATTACAATATTACGCTGACGCCGGGGGCCGCGCCGGTGCCGCTGGGCGCACAGGATGCACGCGGCTTTGAAATCGACCTGAACGGCGAAATCGCGCCAGGCCTGAAGCTCGTTGCAAACTATGCGTATCTCGACGCGACCAACGTCTCGCGCGAAATTGCGACAACATTCGGAGGCACGCCATTCGCGGTAACCAAGTCTATCTTTGGCCTGTTCCCGGCCGCAGCGGTCAAGCATTCGGGATCGGTCTGGGCAACCTATGACTTGTCAATGGGGTTAGGAATCGGTGCGGGGATCACCGCAAAGGGTGCGTCGTTCGCGGATACGGCGAATGCCATCCGTATTCCCGGCTACACAATTGGCAATGCCGCGCTCTACTGGCGACAGCCGAAATACGAAATTGCTTTGAATGTGAAGAATGTCACCAACGAACGCTATTTTGAAAACCCGACTTTCGCCGGCGGATTGCCCGGTGATCCGCGCACAGTGCTGCTCACTTTGAAAGCGAAAATGTAATGAAAAATCTTGCCTTGGGTCTGGTCGCGATGTTTGGGGCATCGTCGGCAAACGCTCATTATTTGTGGATCGAACAACCCACGACCGGCAATGCGATCATTCACTTTGGGGAATTTAATGAAGGGGTGATCGAAAAATCACCGGGCCGGATGGATGAGATGCCGTCGATTGAAGCATTCTCGGGTCCCACGCCGGTGACGATTTCAAAGCAGGCAACCCACTATCTTCTATCGGCAACGGCAGCAAATGCGTCCGTGACAGCGCAAGAAGGTGACTATCCGGTCAAGGACTGGACAGCGAGTGGCATCGGTATTGCCAAGCCTATGTATTATGCCCGCTTCGGTCCGGGCAGCGCAGGGGCAACGCCCTCGCTTGCTCTCGACATCATTCCCGCGGCAGATGGGAAATCTGTACAGGTCTGGTTGCGCGGAAAGCCTCTGGCCGGCGCGACCGTGGCGCTGCACGCCCGCAATGGCTGGTCAAAATCCGACAAGGCCGACGCCGAAGGGCGGCTGGCGATCACTATGCCGTGGCGCGGCCAATATGTCGTTGAAGTTATTCACGCCGAAAAGCAGCCAGGTCTGTATGACGGCAAATCTTATGACATCATGCGCCACCGCGCGACTTTGACGATGATCCAGCCAAAAGGCGCGCCGACGTTCGCCGTTGCACCGCCCGCGCACCACGATTAGGCCGCGGCCGCTATGGCGCTCAATCAATCCGGTTTGTTGTTCGTGCCCAAGCGGTGGCAACGCGCCGCCGTGCTGCAGTGGCTGAAACGCATTCATGCGTGGACCGGACTTTGGGGCGCATTGCTGTTTTTGTTGCTGGGGACTAGCGGTGTCCTGCTCAATCACCGCAGCATATTGAAAATCGAAACGGCAAAGTCGGTCGAGGTCTCCAATATGGACGTCGCGGTGCGCACCGACCAGTTCGCCGATGCCGATGCGATGGGCAAATGGGCGAAGGTAACGCTGGCGCTACCGGTCGAAGGCCGCGAGCCGCCGGCCGAACGGAGCAAGAAAAAGCCGAACGAACGCTTCATGGGCAAGGCATTGCCGCAGGCCGAGAAGTGGACGCGCACGTTCATGCTTCCCGACACCAAAGTAACGGTCGACTATGTCCCCGGTGCGCCCAACGTGACCGTGAAGCGCGAGGATCTCGGGATTCTCGCGACCATCAAAAATTTGCACAAAGGCACGGGCATTGGCGTGGCGTGGGTGCTGTTGATCGATACGATTGCCGGCGCGCTGATCGCCATGAGCTTGACCGGGTTCCTGCTCTGGACGCGGCTGCACGGATCGCGCCTGCTTGCGGGCGGCATTGCGGCGGGGAGCTTGTTGTGGACCGTAATTGCAACATGGCCGTTCTTTGCCGCTTAACGGCTGAGCAGCACGCGCGCCTGTCCGGCAATCTGCGCGAGCATGGCCGGCGCGGTCGG
>JANOZQ010000022.1:0-5684 GCA_031429555.1 Sphingomonas sp.
GAGCTGGCACAGGTCTGCGCCGTCGCCGAACGTGCTCAATCGGCAAGCAAGCAATGCGCTCGGGCCACCCGCCTCGACGGCGACCGCTGCTGCACCGTCACCGAAAATAACCGAGGCTTCGGGCGATGTGAAATCCAGCGCTGCCGAAGCAATATCCGCCGAAACGATCAGGCCGCGACGCCATTTGCCAACCGCCATGCCCGTCAGCAATGTTTCGAACGCAACCAGAAACGACAGGCACGTCGCATTGATGTCGAACGCAGCGATACCGCTGTCGCCCAGACCGAGCCGCCGCTGGATAAGGGGCGCAGTGCCCGGGATCGGTTGTTCCATAACGCCGCACGCCGCGATGATGACGTCAAGGTCGCGCGGGCGCCAGCCTGCATCGGCCAGTGCTGCTTTTGCTGCCGCTGCGCCGAGCGAAGAACTGGTTTCGTCGCCCGTTGCCCAATATCGTTTGGACAATGCAAAATTAGCCTCGGTCCAGCCCGGAGCCTCACCGACAAGCGCATCGACCTCAACCGATGAAATTGCGGTGCGGGGCAAAGCGATGCCCGTCCCGCGCAGCCCGAACGACAGGGCGCTCAGAAACTCATCTCATCATAAACGCGGGAAAGGTCGCCGCCCCATTCGCCGTGATATCTATCGAGCAGTCGTTGCGCAGGGACTTTACCGCTCGCAACAATTTCATGGAGCGGATTGAGAAAGCTCTGCTCGCTGTCCCCCGCGCCATTCAGCCGTGCGCGCGATTTCAGGCCAGCGTCCGCAATCTTCATGACTTCACGAGCGACATCATGCAGCGTGCCGCCGCACGGCGAAGTGGCGTCGAGCGCTTTCATGGGCACTTCGTCGCGCAAGACCTGTTGCGCCTCGATGCTCCAGTCCTTGACCAGATCATAGGCCGCATCGAGCGCGGTCTGGTCATAAAGGATGCCAACCCAGAAGGCAGGAAGTGCACAGATCGTCGACCACGGGCCGCCATCGGCCCCGCGCATTTCGAGGAAACTCTTCAACCGCACTTCGGGGAATGCCGTCGAAAGATGGTCGACCCAGTCGCTGACGGTCGGCCTTTCGCCGGGGAGCACTGACAGTTTTCCGTCGATAAAATCGCGGAAACTCAGGCCTGCGGCATCGACATAGCCACCGTTTCGGAATGCGAAATACATCGGCACATCAAGCATGTAGTCGGCATAGCGTTCGTATCCGAACCCCTCGTCGAATACGAAGGGCAGCATCCCCGTCCGATGCGGATCGGTGTCGGTCCAAATATGGCTGCGGTAGCTGAGATACCCGTTGGGCTTACCCTCCAGAAACGGGGAGTTCGCAAACAACGCCGTCGCCAGCGGTTGCAACGCTAGTGAGACCCGAAACTTCTTCACCATGTCGGCTTCGGATGAATAATCCAGATTGGTCTGGATCGTGCAAGTCCGCAGCATCATGTCGAGGCCCATGGTGCCGACACGCGGCATGTGGTTCAGCATGATCTTATACCGCCCCTTGGGCATGATCGGCAGTTCCGCACGGGTTTTGTCGGGCCACAGCCCCAGCCCGAGGAAGCCAAGGCCAAGCATGTCGCCGACTTCCTTGACTTGCTTCAAATGCCGTCCGGTTTCGGCACAAGTCTCGTGCAAGTTCTCGAGCGGCGCGCCCGACAGTTCGAACTGTCCGGCAGGCTCAAGGCTGACGCTGCCATCCGGCCCTGAAAGCGCGATGATCGTCTCGCCCTCATAGACCGGATCCCAGCCATAGCGTGTCAGCCCGATGAGCAGCGTATGGATGCCACCTTTTTCTTCATAGGACGGCGCGCCATGATCCGCCGTGCGGTACACGAATTTCTCGTGCTCGGTCCCGATCCGCCACGCGTCCTTCGGCTTTTCGCCGCGCGCGAATACGCCGATCAGGTCGGCCTTGCTCTCGATGACGGGATCGATTTTCGTCGTGGCCGTGCGCGTGCTCATGGAATCGCCCTAGCCCCGCCAAACGGTGCAATCCAGTGGCAAAGTGAAACCGGCGGCGTCCCGTCGCAGTTTACGAATTTTCAACCATAATGGATATATTTAACTTTTATGCGGCGGGTCAGGACCAAACTTCTCGCAGCGGCAACGCTGTGCACAGCGACTCCGGTGTTGGCGGCGTGTCCTGCGGCGAACCAATATAATTTCCTGTTTTCAAGCCAGGCCACCGCAACGCTCGCTTATGGCAGCAGCTATACCTACACCGCGACCACACCCGGTGGCGCAACGCAAACGTTTACGGTCGGCTTTACGCAGGACGGGTTGTCATCGACCACGGTCGGCGGCGAAGTGCGTCCCAATATCTCCACGTCGCACAACGGCGGCACGGGCGCGAATGCGCTGGTCGTCGGTGGCGTCCTGCCAAGCCGTACTGCCGACATTGCCAGCGGCACGCGGGTGATGGTCACAACGCTGACATTTCCGGTGCCCGTGCGTGACGTGACGTTCACGATGTTGGATGTCGATTTCGGGGCCAACCAGTTTCGCGACTGGGTGATGATCCGTGGTTTTGGCGTTGCCACCTATACCGGCAGCCACACGACGCCTTTCGGCACGAACAACGGCTCGGGCCCTTATGCCACCGGGGCGTCTTCCCTCAATCTTGGCCCCGTCGCGACACCCTTTGCAATTACCGCACAACAAGCCGTCGGTGTCAGCGTTGCCGATAACGCGACCAACACCGGCAGCCTGACCGCAAGCTTTGCTCAGCCCGTGACGTCGGTCGAAATCCGCTACGGCAATTATCCGCTGACGGGTGGCGATACAGCTACGGGTCAACAGGCGTTCGGGATCAGCGGCGTCAGCTTCTGCCCGATGCCGCAACTTACCGTCACCAAGACCAGCGCGCCCTGGTCGGACCCCGTCAACGGCACGACCAACCCCAAACTCATTCCCGGCGGCGACCTGATCTATTCGCTGACGGTTGCCAATGCCAACACATCGCCGGTCGATTTGTCGTCGACCGTGCTCACCGATCCACTACCGGGAGCAATCACGTTTTTCAACGGTGACGTCGACGATGCGGGACCGTTGACCACCAACTATGAGTTCATTCCGGGTGCGAGCGGACTGACGTTCGCAGCAGCCAATTTTGCCTATTCGAACAATGGCGGCGCGAGTTATGCCTACACGCCGACCGCCGGATATGACGCCGCCGTCACCGCGCTCCGCTTTGCCCCGGCTGGCAGCATGGCGGCCAACAGCAGCTTCACGCTGCGGTTTCGTGCACGGATCAAGTGAACAAGCCCTTTGGCTCTAGTTTAATGTCACATTGAACACGAGAGCGAAGGCCGTATTCGGCCCAAGGGTTCCCGTCGTGCCCGTGATCGTCGAGCCGGTGATTGATGCACCGACCGGATCGGCTTCGTCGCCCCCCACATTATTATCATCTTCGACAGTCGCTGCCCCGGCGCAGCTCGTCCCGCTGAGCATCGAACCTGCAACATAGGTTGTGGCTGTCGGCAGCGGATCGTTCATGTTGACGGGGGCGGCCGTGCCACTCCCCGCGTTGGTCACCAACACGCAATAGCGCACCACAGCGCCAGGAATAAATTTCGGATTAGTCGTGCCGTTCACCGGGTCGCTCAGGATGTTAACGAATTTTGTGGGCGTCAGGACAGCCTGCGGATTGCAAAAGGTGATGTCGTGCAGCGCGATCGCCTGTGAGGTCGGGTTGACGGGCGCCGTGGTATGGTTGCCATAGGCAACGACGATAGTGTCGACCGGCCCGTCGAAGGTCACGACGACATTGGCATCACCGCTCGTGTCGGGGAAGTTGGCATCGCCGATTGCAGTGTTGCCCACGACAAAGTTGGACACACCGTTGGTCAATATGGGCGTGACCGATGTGCCGCCGAAGCTTCCTGTAACTGTAATTAAGTCGGCAAACGCACCAGCGGCGTAATCGACGTCGAAAATGCGGAACTGCGCGCCGGGGACGGCGGTTGGCAGCGTGATTGTCGTCGTCGCGCGTGCGCTCTGGTTCACCATGTCAGTCAACAGCGCGAGCGAGAACTGCGCGGGTGTCAGGCCGCCGGTGATGGTGTTTTGCCGCGCAGGCGTCTGCCCGCCATAGGTCGGGTTATTGCCGAAGGTGCCGTTCGGGTTGGTGATGGCGAAATTGATCTGCCCGATCCCGGTCTGCGTATAGCTGTTGTTCAGCGAGCCCGCTGTCCATGTGCGCGCGTCCCAGTCGAACACCGTCGTGCCGACCGGGCAAGTGAGCGTCGGTGGCGTGCCAGCCACCCGGGGCACATCGTCATTCTGGATCGTGTAGGTTGTTGCGCCGCGTCCTGCCGAATTGCATGTGGCGGTGCTTGAAACGACCCAGCTGGGCGCTGTGCCGACTGACAGGTCGATGGTTTCGTTGCCTTCGACTTCGGTTTCGTTGATGATGTCGATGCCCAGCGCGATGGACTGCTGAATATAGTTTCCAGCGGGAATTGTGACGTTGAACGTCGCGCCGCCGCTAGGCGTCGTATAGTCGAAGCCCAGTGTCGCGCTGCCGCCGGTTACGGTGACAGGCACGATGAGCGGCGACGTGATGTTGCCCGAAACCAGCAGCCGCGGAATGTTTGCGTTCGGCACAGTCTCCGATCCACTCGCGGCGGCTTGCAGCTCGACATACGGCGCCAGATCGAAGCTGACCGAATCGAGAAAATTGCCTGCATTGCCCGTATTCGTCGTGTTGAATTGTACCCGCTGCAGCCCCGTCGCGCCGATATAGGGCAAGCCGGTCGTATTGCTGTTCACAGTCCACGCATTGGCCGCCGTTGTAGAGGCCTGCGTAGTCAGGGTCTGGAGAACCGTGCCGCCCGAATTCGCGACCTGAAAACTGACTGTTTGGGTTGCGGCGGCGCCCCCATTAATGCGTGCGCGATGCGCAAAGGACCAGCGCATGGCTTCCCCGTTGACCAGGCATATATTCTGGTAAAGCGTCGTCGGACCTGTGGTGTTGAGTTCGTCGAAGACATTGCCACTGTGTGCGGGCACGCCGTCTAGATTGTTGTCCCAGAGCTCGATTTCGTTGGGCGTCGCATCCCAGCCGGGCACCTCTGCGGAGGTGAAAATCTGGAATCCTGGATTTCCGCCCGGATTATTTGCCTCGAAGCCGCCGTTCGTCACCGAACGCACAACCTGACCGTGAACCGGAGACATCGGCGCCAGCAGCAGCACGAGCGCGACGGTTGTCCACACTCGATCAATGCCGCCGCACCGCACGTTTGTAAGCCTGTTCAACTGAATGCCTCTGGTTCCGCATGTGCGTTATGCGGACAGCATTAAACGATATCTTACCGACCGCTCGACCAATTGAACCAAAATGAACATTCCGCCCTGATGTCGGGTGCAGATCACGGCGTCAGCGCCGTCCAAATGGATACTGCGGCGACAGCTGCCGTGTCAGCGCGAAGTATGCGCGAGCCAAACGAGACGGCAATACTGTTCGGCATTTCCTTAATGGTCGCCCGTTCGGCATCATCAAAGCCCCCTTCGGGACCGATAAGGATGGCAGCGGGGCCGGGATTTGCCGCAATGGCTTGGACAAACGGCGTTCCACCCGCTTCATCGGCAAAGAACAACCTGCGTCCATTCAGCGTTGGCAACCAGTCAGCTAATTTAATCTGCGGTGCCAGTTCGGGCAGCGCCGTCCGCCCGCATTGTTCGGCGGCT
>JANOZQ010000023.1:0-2395 GCA_031429555.1 Sphingomonas sp.
CGCGGGCCCAATGCCAGCGCCAAGGCGCTGAAAGACATCATCTATTCCTCCGAAGGCAATGGTTTCCTCGGACCGTTTGCCGCGCAATTGTTTACGCACAATTCGCAGGTTTCACTGCTGTGCTTTGCGCTCGGCTTTGCATTCGGCATCCCGACGATGATGCTCGTGATCTACAACGGCGCCATGCTCGGCGCGCTGATGCAGGTTTATGTCGCGAAGGGATTGGGTGTGGGGCTTGCCGGGTGGCTGTCGGTCCACGGCACGACCGAATTGTTCGCCATCATTTTGTCTGCTGCAGCGGGCATGCGCATCGGTACGGCGATTGCTTTTCCGGGTGCGAAATCGCGTATGTCCGCCGCGCGCACCGCCGGGCAGACAGGCGCTACCGTCATGGTCGGCGTGGTCATCATGCTGGCAATCGCAGGTCTGCTCGAAGGGTTTGCGCGTCAGCTGGTCACTGCGGACACGATCCGCTTTGCGATTGGCGGCACGATGCTCGTAATCTGGCTTGCCTATTTCTACTTGCTGAGGCTTGCCAAGCGTGGCGTATAAATCACGCGACCTGCGCCGCCGTTTGGTCACGCCCGAAGGTGTTGATCTGGGCGTGGTCCTTGGTGAAATCGGCCAGCGAGTTTCGGCCTTCATGCTCGATGCCCTCGTCCTGATCGGTGTGCTCGTTGCGATGACACTGATTGCTCTGTTCGGTGTGCTGGGCGTCGGTCAAGCCGCATTTCAGCCCGTCATCATACTCTGGCTGCTCGGATTCTTCGTCCTCCGCAATTTCTATTTCATCATCATGGAAATGCGTCCGCGCGCGGCAACATTGGGGAAGCGCTGGACGGGATTGCGTGTTGTGGCGCGCGACGGCGGACGGTTGACGGGCGATGCGGTCATTGCCCGCAACCTGATGCGCGAGATTGAGGTTTTCCTGCCCTTGAGTCTGCTGGCGGGCGGCGGCGCGGGCGGATCGGTTGATGGTTATATGACCTTGCTTGGCCTCGGTTGGACCGGAATTTTCTTGCTCTTCCCCTATTTCAATGCGGACCGGTTGCGCGTGGGTGATTTGCTGGCGGGTACCTGGGTCATCCAGACACGACCCAAGAAACTGGTCGAGGATCTGGCGGGTGCGCGGATGGCAGCAGTCACTTTCACGCCTGCGCAGTTGAGCGCTTACGGCGTTTACGAACTCGATACGCTCGACGGGGTTATCCGACGCAGCGATGGCCCCGCCCGCCAGATGGTTGCGCAGACGATCATTGACCGGATCGGCTGGACAAGTGATGTCACCGACATCGACGGCTTCCTGAACGCCTATTATGCGCAACTCCGCACCAGCCTCGAAAGCGGACTCCTCCTCGGGCGGCGGCGCGAAAGCAAACATGACGCCAACCTGTCGACTGCAACCAGCAGTTTCAGCTTTTCAACCGAACAACTCGGTGTTTACGGCGAAACCGAATATGGCAAACTCGGCGAAGTTCTCCGGATGAACGACACAGCGGCGCGGCAAAGGGTTGCACAAGCGATCATCAACAAGATCGGCTGGCGGAGCGATGTCGCCGATGTGGATGGCTTCCTCCAGTCCTATTACACAGCCCTGCGCGGACGCTTTGAGCGCGGCCTGATGAACAAGGTAAAGATTTAATTTACTGCAAGCGAAACAATCGGTCCCGAACAACGTAGCTGCTTTGAAGTCGCTTGGGCTTCAAAGGGAATCTCGATGAAAAAATTCACTTTTACCGCTGTTGCCGCGCTCGGGATGGCGATCGCCTCGCCTGCGTCCGCCGCCCAGTTCGGCTTCAGCTTCGCCACCAGCACGCCCCTGTTCGGTGCCCCTGTGATGGGGAGCGGCGTGTTCACGACGTCCGACACCGCAATGACCATCGCCGGACGCACGGCGTTTGTGATCACGTCCATCAGCGGGATGGTCAACGGAATCGCGATTGCCGCACCGACCGGCAACTATGGCAATTATTTCACAACCGGCGGCACCTTCCTCGACGGATCAGGCACCACATTCAACAATGCCAATGGCGGCCGCATCGATTTCTTTTTTCAGGATTCGGTCCAGCAATACCGCGTCAACACGTTCAGCCCCGGATCGTCATCGTTCGTGACGGCAACGTCGACGGTTGTTGCCGCTGTCCCCGAAGCTACGACCTGGGCAATGATGCTTGCGGGTTTCGGCATCGTCGGCAGCTTTCTGCGCCGTCGCCGCACGGCCCGCGCTTTCGCCTAACCAAGGTTGCAACCGTCTCCCCCTGCGCTTAGGACGCTAAGGCTTCACCAGCGTGGGGGTGTGAGGCGTGATCGGCATCATTATGGGCAGCCAGTCGGACTGGGAAACGATGCGTCACTGCGCCGATGTTCTCAATATCCTTGGCGTGTCCCACGAAAC
>JANOZQ010000024.1:0-5583 GCA_031429555.1 Sphingomonas sp.
CGTGTCGACAACATGCCGCCCGAGATTGATGCGTTGTGGGAGCGGGGCATATCATGGCTGAAGGATGCGGGCGCGGAGATCGTCGAGGTCTCATTGCCGCATACCAAATATGCGCTCCCCGCTTATTACATCATTGCGCCCGCCGAAGCGTCGTCAAACCTCGCGCGTTATGATGGCGTGCGCTATGGTTTGCGTGATCTGCCGGTGGGGGCCGGGTTGCAGGATATGTATGCCGCGACGCGCGCAGCGGGGTTTGGCCCGGAGGTCAAGCGGCGGATCATGATCGGCACTTATGTTTTGTCGGCAGGGTTTTACGATGCGTATTTCACGCAAGCTTCGAAAGTGCGCTCGCTGATTGCGCGCGATTTCGACAGGGCTTGGGAGACGTGCGATTTGCTCCTGACGCCGACCGCGCCGAGTGCGGCCTTTGCCATGGGTGAGAAATCGGACGATCCGCTGGCGATGTATCTGAACGATGTTTTCACGGTGCCATCGTCGCTGGCGGGCTTACCTGCGATGTCAGTACCGGGGGGACTGGACTCGGCAGGGTTGCCGCTGGGCTTGCAGGTGATCGGCAAGGCGCTCGACGAGCAGGGTGTGCTGAATGCCTGTCTTGCGATTGAGGAGCGGGCGGGGTTTACAGCACGGGCGGAGAAATGGTGGTGAGCGATTTCCGCATCAAAGGCGCAACAGGCGATTGGGAGGTCGTGATCGGCTTGGAGGTTCATGCGCAGATCACCTCGAACGCTAAGTTGTTCTCGGGCGCTTCGACCGAATTTGGCGCGAAGCCGAATGCGCAGGTGTCGCTGGTTGATGCTGCGATGCCAGGGATGTTGCCTGTTTTGAACGGCGAATGCGTGAAGCAGGCGGTGCGGACGGGGCTGGCCATTGATGCCGAAATCAACTGCTGGAGCCGGTTTGACCGCAAGAATTATTTCTATGCCGATCTGCCACAGGGGTATCAGATTTCGCAGCTTTATCATCCAATTGTCGGCGAAGGTTCGCTGACAGTGGAAACTGATGAAGGCGAAAAAATCATCGGCGTCGAGCGCATTCATATCGAGCAGGATGCAGGCAAGCTGATGCACGACCAGCATCCAACGATGTCCTATGTCGACCTGAACCGTTGTGGCGTTGCGCTGATGGAAATTGTGTCGAAGCCCGACATGCGTTCGCCCGCCGAGGCCGGGGCCTATGTCAAGAAACTGCGCGCGATCCTGCGTTATGTCGGTAGCTGCGACGGCAATATGGAACAGGGATCGATGCGCGCCGACGTCAACGTAAGTGTGCGCAAGCCCGGCGCCGAATTCGGCACGCGGACCGAGACGAAAAATGTGAACTCGGTGCGCTTCATTCAGGCCGTGGTCGAATACGAGGCCAAGCGTCAGGTCGATGTGATCGAGGGCGGCGGGACGATTGTTCAGGAAACGCGGCTGTGGGATCCGGACAAAAACGTGACGCGGTCGATGCGGTCGAAGGAAGATGCGCATGACTATCGTTATTTTCCCGATCCTGACTTGTTGCCGCTGGTCCTGACCGAAGAATTTGTTGCGGAGTGCAAGGCAAGCTTGCCCGAACTGCCTGATGCAAAACGGGCGCGCTATGTCGATACGCTGGGGATCACGCCCTACAACGCTGACGTCATAACGTCGGATGTCGAGACGGCGCGCTGGTTCGAGGCGCTTCTTGTCGAAGGTGCCGAGGCGAAAGCCGGGGCAAACTGGCTGACGTCCGAGTTTTTCGGGGCGCTGAACCGGATGAGCAAGGACATCTCCGATAGTCCGGTTTCGCCGGCGGCGGCAGCGGAATTGCTGAAGCTGGTCAGCGACGGCACGATTTCGGGCAGCATGGCCAAGCAGGTGTTCGAGGCGATGCTCGAAACCGGCGACGGCGCGGGCAAGATCGTTGAGGATCGCGGCCTGAAACAAACCAGCGATACGGGCGCGATTGATGCTGTGATTGCAGACATCCTGTCCGCCAACGCCGACAAGGTCGCGCAGTATAAGGAAGGCAAAGAAGCGCTGTTCGGGTTTTTTGTGGGGCAGACGATGAAGGCAATGGCGGGGAAGGCGAACCCGCAGGTTGTGAACGAGCTGTTGAAGAAGGCGCTTGCCTGAACGATCCGATTATTTCAGAAATGGCGCAACGGGGGGCGCCAAATGAAAAAAACATCATTGATCGCGGCGGCATATTGTCTGTCGATGCCGCAGGTCGTTATCGCTGCCGACGTCAAACCGACGACCGAGGCCAGCAAAAAAGAAGACGATCCGAGCAAGTTCTTCTGGTTCTACAAAGCCGACATCGATGCTGCGGTGGCAAAGACCGACATCCAATATTGCTTCATCCAGACGAGCACGATCCGTGCAGCGCAAAAACCGTCTTCGGGGGCAGGTGGCCTGATCGGTGCTCTGGTGACCGGGATAATCAACGGCATCACCGAAAATGTCGAATCGCGACGTATGCGGGATTCGGGGATGCGCAAGTGCATGGGGCTTTACGCCTATGAGCGCTACGCCGTGCCCGAGGCCGAATGGAACATAATGATGCGCGCCACCGATGCGATTGACCGGTTGGCGGCGTTTTCAAGCGGGCCACGACCCGCCTACGGGAGGTTGAACCCATGAACCGTTTGATTTCGATGGCGCTGGTCAGTGCGTTGGTGGTTACTGCGCCCGTCGCCCACGCGGCCAAGGGGTTGAAGACTGGCCCCGTCACGCTTGATCCGGCGCTGGGTTATGTGCTGGTCCGCATCGGGCCGACGAGTGGCAAGAAATTCAAATCGCCTGCACTGTATCTGCAACGTTTCGATCCGGTGACTGGCGAAGTTCGGACGCGGCGCAAGAAAGATCCGGCGCGCGTGCCGAAGGGTGAGGATGACGCGGTTTCGCTGGGGGATCGCGTATTTCTGCCCGGGGAGAGCGCGAGCGTTTACATCGCGTCGATAACGCCGGGTGAATGGGTTGTGCATGGCAGTTACAAGACATGTCTGTGTCTTGGTTCCTATCGCTTTACGGTCGCTCCGGGGCAAATTACCGATATTGGTACTGTGCTGATCGCCTCCGAAGCGGGCGGGCTATTTGTTCCTGGGTTACCGCGAGAGCCGCTCGCCCCCGATCTTGAGGAACGCCCCTATGCCGTGGCCGATGCGATCATGGTCAAGGCGGCGGTCGACGGCGACGTGCTGCCGCCGCAATTGTCGGGGCTGCCGCTGAAGCGCGCCGAGCTGATCCCCGACATCCGTTTCACAAACCGCGGTAATCTGCGCTATCTTTATTACGGGGGTATATTGGTCAACCGGGCCGTGGGGTTGCCGACGCCGGTTTCGGGCGATGCCAAAGCCATTGTGGACCGCGTAACGAAGGCGGCGGACGAAAAGGAAGTGCTCGCCAAGCCAGTGCTCGAGGGTGAGGAGCCAAAGCCGGTTTCCGACAAGGACGAAGCACCTGTGGCGACACCTGCGCCTTGATGGATGCGGATCGCCCGACTTATTCCATTGCTGCCATCGAATATCTGCCCACGCCGCTAGAACAAGTGGGCAAAGTGCAGGCAGGATTGCTGTGCCTGCCCAAAGGAAAGCTGCGCTGGCGCGATGTGGCGCGGCCCGAGCAACCCGCGCTTGTCAGGCGCGTGGAAAAGGCGCTGGGCGCGGGTGGAATGGCAGTCGCACCGCAACCCGATCCGCTTTACGGCGACCCGCCGCCGGAGACACAATATCGGCTTCGTGTGCGTATCGAAGCCGTCTCATTCAAAATATGCACGGCAGGCGATGTGTTGTTCATCGGCAAGGTGGGGCGCGCGCCTTATACGCAGGGCAACATTTCAGTGCGCTGGGAAACGTTTGATCGCATTGCGCGGGTGCGCATCAATGATCATCGTTTCGTGATTCCGGTGGCTGATCGTGCCGCAGATGCCCGAACCGCGAGCCATGTGCTGAATGACGCAATCGTCGAAAGTGCGGTGCGCTATGCTGCCAGCCGAAAGACTGCCGACTAAACCTTGCCCTTCGCGCGTGCGCTGGTATAGGCCGCCGCTTGCTAAACACGACGAGCGGGCGTGGCGGAATTGGTAGACGCGCTGGTTTTAGGTACCAGTATCGCAAGATGTGGGGGTTCGAGTCCCTTCGCCCGCACCAGTTTTGACGCCCCGAAGACATTTTTTAAGTGAAGAGAAACCATGCAGATTGCCGAAACGCTGAACGACGGATTGAAGCGCGCTTATACGCTGACCATCACTGCCAAGGATATTGAATCGCGTATTGAGGGCGAGGTCAAGAAACTCGCGCCGCAGATGAAAATGCCCGGCTTTCGTCCCGGCAAAGTGCCCGCGAACCTGGTGCGCAAGATGCATGGCCCGCAGCTGTTTCAGGAAGCACTGAACACGTCGATTCAGGACGGCGTTCAGAAAATGATGGTGGACCACAAGCTGCGCCCTGCGATGCAGCCGTCGGTCGAGCTCAACGAAGGCTATGAGCAGGGCAAGGATGCCGAGATCAAGATTGCGCTTGAAGTGCTGCCCGATGTGCCCGCGCCGCAGATCGAAGGGATCAAGCTCGAACGCTTGACCGCTGAAATCGAAGAAAGTGCGATTGATACGCAGATTTCCATGTTCCTTGGCCAGCAGAAGTCGTTCGATGACGCGCCCAAGGGGCACAAGGCGGCAACGGGTGATCTCGTAATTATGGATTACCTCGGCAAGGTCGACGGCGAGCCGTTCGATGGCGGCAAGGGCGATGGCATGTCGGTCGAAATCGGCACGGGCCGGTTGATTCCGGGATTTGAAGACCAGTTGATCGGCGTGAAAGAGAATGACGAAAAGCAAATCAACGTCACCTTCCCCGAGGATTACAATGTTGCTTACCTGAAGGGGAAGTCAGCGACATTCGATCTGGTGATCAATGAAGTCCGCGTGCCGAAGGCTGGCGTTGCCGATGATGATTTTGCCAAGACGCTCGGGCTGGAAAGCCTTGAGCAGTTGCGCGGCTTGATCAAGGGGCAGATCGAACAGGAACATAACGGCCTGACGCGCACGCACATGAAGCGCAAGCTGCTCGATCATCTAGCCGCCGCGCATGACTTTCCCGTGCCGCCGTCGATGGTTGATGCCGAGTTCAATCAGATCTGGGCACAACTGGAGCAGGAAGCCGCCAAGGAAGAAGATCCGAAAGCTGCGCTTGCCGAAATGGAAAATGACAAAGCGGATTATCGTTCGATTGCCGAACGCCGTGTCCGGCTCGGCTTGTTGCTATCTGAAATCGGTCAGGGCAATGGCATTGACATTACGCAGGCGGAAATGAACCGGCTGATCCAGCAGGCAGCGGCGCAATATGATCCCAAGGATCGCGAGCGTTTCGTGCAATATGTCCAGAACGAGCCGATGGCGGCGGCCCAGCTGCGCGCCCCGCTGTACGAAGACAAGGTGGTCGATTTCCTGTTCGCAAAAGCTGAAATCACGGATCGCACTGTGCCCAAGGCCGAGCTCGAAGCGGCGATCGAGGAAGAGGAAGGTCATGTGCACGGTCCGGATTGTGGCCATGACCATGATACAAAGCCCGCCAAGGCCAAGAAAGCTGCAGCCAAGAAAGCC
>JANOZQ010000025.1:0-5439 GCA_031429555.1 Sphingomonas sp.
GCGTTCAAAACCTATTCGCAGACGTCGCGCGAGGAACGCGTCGCGCTGCTGGAAAACATCGTTGCCGAATATAAAAAACGCATTCCCGATCTGGCGCGGTCGATGGCCACCGAAATGGGCGCGCCGATGAGCTTTGCATCAGCGGCGCAGGTCGGTGCCGGGATCGGTGGCTTCATCGGCACGATTGCCGCATTGAAGGATTTCCAGTTCAGCGAACAGGTTGGCGGCGGGATGGCCGTTTATGAACCGATTGGCGTGGTCGGCATGATCACGCCGTGGAACTGGCCACTGAACCAGATTGCGCTGAAAGTCGCGCCCGCGCTCGCGGGTGGCAATACGATGATCCTCAAGCCTTCGGAAGAATGCCCCGGCTGTGCCGCGATTCTTGCCGAAATCATGCACGCAGCGGGCGTTCCCGCCGGTGTCTTCAATCTGGTGCAGGGCGAAGGGTCGGTCGTCGGTGCCGCAATCTCTGCGCATCCGGGCATTGATATGGTCAGCTTTACCGGATCGACCCGCGCGGGGATTATGGTGGCGAAAGCTGCTGCCGATACCGTCAAGCGCGTGCATCAGGAACTGGGCGGCAAATCGCCGAACGTCGTATTGCCGGGGGCCGATCTTGCGGCCGTCCTACCGCCGACGGCCAGTGGCCCACTGGTCAATGCCGGTCAAAGCTGCATTTCGCCGACGCGTATTCTTGTGCAGAAAGACGACGTTGCTGCCGCGACCGCGATCATCAAGGGCATGTATGAAGGGACATCTGTCGGCGATCCGCTGACCGAAGGCGCGCACATGGGTCCGGTCGTCAACAAATCGCAGTTCGACAAGATTCAGGGGCTGATCCAGTCGGCCATCGATGAAGGTGCCGTGTTGGAAACCGGCGGCACCGGCCTACCCGCGGGGGTCAACCGCGGCTATTATGTGAAGCCGACACTGTTTTCGGGCGTTACATCCGACATGCGGATTGCGAAGGAAGAAGTGTTCGGTCCCGTGGCCACGATCATGAGTTATGGCACCATCGACGAAGCTGTCGAGATTGCCAACGACACAGTCTACGGCCTGTCCGCGGTCATTTCGGGTGACCCGGTCGAAGCCGCGAAAGTCGCCCCGCGCCTCCGTGCCGGGATGGTCGTGGTCAACGGCTGGGGGCCGGCACCGGGCGCACCTTTCGGTGGCTACAAGCAATCGGGCAATGGCCGCGAGGCGGGGCTCTTTGGTCTGAAAGACTTTATGGAAGTGAAATCGATTTCGGGCATTCCGGCCTGAACCACCTCTTCCGCAGTGCAGCATTAACCGCTAGGCGGGAGCCATGACGACTCCCGCCGCTAATCTTCATGCCCCGCTCGGCCAGCGCGAATTCATCGTGCTGGTTGCGGCGCTGATGTCGTTGCAGGCATTGGGTGTTGACGCCATGCTGCCTGCGTTGCCCGCCATCGGCCAGTCGTTGCATGTGGTCGGTGAAAATACGACTCAGTGGGTGATCGCATCCTATGTGTTTGGCTTCGGCGCGATGCAGCTGGTCTATGGTCCGCTGGCGGATCGGTACGGGCGGCGGCCGATCCTGATTTTCACGATGATCGGCTTTGTCCTCGCGAGTATCATCGCAAGCGTTGCCGCGACCTTTCCCCTGCTGCTTGCTGCACGGGTTTTACAGGGGACGATGTCGGCCTCGACCCGCGTGCTGACCACATCGATTGTCCGCGACTGTTACACCGGCCGCACGATGGCACGGATCATGAGCCTGTCGCAGATGCTGTTTTTCGTCGTGCCGATCCTGGCGCCGACAGTCGGTTCGGCAATTCTTCTGTTTGGTCCGTGGCGCTGGATATTCTGGTTTCTTGCCGTGTTCGCAACCGTCGTTGCCACGTGGGCAGCGATGCGGATGCCCGAGACATTGAAGCCCGAACAGAAGCGTGAAATCTCGGTTGCGCTGCTCACGTCGGCGTGGGTGCAGACTCTGACCAACCGCTTTTCGCTCGGCTATGCGCTGGCTTCGACTGCGATGTTCGGTGCGATTCTCGGTTACGTCAATTCGTCGCAGCAATTGTTTGCTGATGTGTTCAAGCGGCCCGATATTTTCCCGCTGGCCTTTGCGATTACCGCAGGCGCGATGGGTGTCATGACATTTGCGAATGCGCAACTCGTCGAACGTTTCGGGACGCGGCGCTTGTCGCATACGGCGTTGTTGGCGCTGATCGCGATTTCGGCATTCCATCTGGCCGTGGAACTTGCGGGATTTCAGACGCTGACCAACTATCTGGTGCTGCAAGCGCTGACGATGGCGTGTTTCGGTCTGACGGGATCGAATTTTTCGGCAATGGCGATGGAGCCGGTCGGGCATATCGCGGGGACCGCGTCGTCGGTGCAAGGTTTTCTGGCAACCGTGGGCGGCGCAACCATCGGGATTATCATTGGTCAGGCGTTCGACGGAACGACATTGCCGGTGACAATCGGGTTCCTGATCGTGGCGATGACAGCCCTGTTGATCGTCTTCATCACCGAAGGCGGACAGTTGTTTACCGCGCGCAATCTTCGCGTCTAATCCCGCTCGCGCCACCAGATCAGAGCGGCAATCGCAAGGCCCAAGGCAACGCCTGCAACCAAACCAATTGACGTTTGCCCATAAAGCCGCCCGATCACCACGCCAGCGGCTGCGCCCAGTGCAATGAAGATGCCACTGCCGGTCGGATTTTTCGGTACTTTTGCCATAACACTGCCCCTGCCACGTCCCGATATGGAGCGCCACCCCGTCCCGCACCGGGACCGCTGTCCCGCATTGGCACTTGGTGAATCGACGCTTCATCATCGTAACCCGCGCTACGGGCCAAAGCCCAAAACTGGCACGCAAATTGTAACATGGACAAAGGGCACGGGAGCGTTGGCGTTGAGTAATTTTCCGTTTGTTGCTGACCGGGGGGCGGTAACGGATGCGTATGAGTTGATGGCCCGTTTCGGCAAAGATGCCGGAGCCGAGGCCGCGACCCGTGCGGACGCCAGTCGCAACCGTGGTAATGTCACCAGCTTTTGCCGGTGGCGCCAGATCGAGCGCATGATCCTTGCGCTCGGCAATCCCTATGCGGATGGAACCCGCCACTAAAAGATTTGTTCTGGTCGCAGCGGCGGATTGCCGTTAGCGAGGGTTCATGAGTTTCCAACACGTGCGGCGTTCGGCGGTTGTCGCTTTTGCCGCACTAATGCTTGCATCGACCGTGCACGCGCAGACCGTTCCGCTTGATCCCGAATCACCGATGGCGCCCTTGCCCGAACTCGGCGTCGAATGGCCCGATTTGAACAAAGCGGACCCGATTTCACCCGAGCTTGAGGCAGCACCGGCAACAGTCGAAATTGCCGATGACCAGCGCTATGGCTTGGTCATTACCGGCATCGATACGCTTCCCGACATTGTTTCAACGCGGTTCAACGAACTGTCGGTGCTGAAAGAAGGTGAAGGCAAACCCGCCAATGTCGCGCAGATCGACCGGCGGGCACGCGATGATTCCGAATTGCTCAACACCATCCTGCGCGCCGAAGGCTATTATGACGCGAACATCGAAACCGACGTCGCGCCGGTCGACGGACGGCTGGTCGTCACACTCGCGGTCGAAGCCGGACCATTGTATAAATTTGGCGAGGTGCAGATTGCGGGTGCGCCGAAACCCGAAGTGAAAGACGCGTTCGGCGTCAAACCCGACGATGCGGTCAATGCCGATGCCGTGATTTCGGGCGAACTCGCCATTGCCGAAAAGCTGGGCCGCGAGGGCTTTCCTTTTGCCAAAGTTGCCGAGCCCGAGGTTGTCATCGATCATGATACGCGCATCGCGACGCTCAACCTGAATGTCGATTCGGGCGGCGAGCGGCGGATTGGCGCAATCACGTTGCTGGGTGACAAGGCACCGTTCGGCCCCAAGCACATCGGCACGATTGCGCGTTTCCGCCCGGGCGAGCTTTATGACCAGTCGTTGATCGACGACGTGCGCCGCGCCTTGATTGCGACCGGGCTGATCTCGACTGTGAAACTCGAACCGGTCGAGGGCACGGCACCCGGCACGGTCGACATCGCGACAACCATCGAACCCGCGCCCGTCCGCACGATTGCCGGTGAAGCCGGTTACGGCACCGGTGAAGGCTTCCGTGTCGAGGCCAGCTGGCAACACCGCAACCTGATCCGCCCCGAGGGTGCCGTGACGTTCAAGGGCGTGGCCGGCACGCGCGAACAATCGCTGGGTGCGATATTGCGCATGGGTAATTTCCGGCGGCGTGACCAGGTGCTCAATGCGGCATTGATCGCGTCCCATGAAGTCCGCGCGGCGTATGATGCGACCAGCATCGATCTTGCTGCCAGCATTGAGCGCCAGACCAACATCATCTGGCAGAAGAAATGGACGTATAGCTTCGGTTTCGAACTGCTTGCGTCGAATGAAAAAGATTTCGTTCTCACCCAAGGGATTTCGCAGCGGCGCGTCTATTTCGTCGGCGCGCTGCCTGTGTCGCTCGGTTATGATGGCTCGGACGATCTGCTTGATCCCACGCGCGGGTTCCGGCTTTCGACACGCGTGTCACCCGAAGTTTCGGCGACGGGCAAAGTCTTCGGTTATGTGCGGGCACAGTTTGACGGCAGTGCCTATTATCCCGTGAACGACCGGCTGGTTATCGCCGGTCGCGCGCGCATCGGGACCACAGTCGGGGCCGGGCGCGAAGACATTGCGCCGTCACGCCGTTTTTATTCGGGCGGCGGCGGATCGGTTCGCGGCTTTGGCTATCAGGAAATCGGCCCGCGCAACGTGCTCGACCAGCCGATTGGCGGGCGCAGTCTGGCCGAGTTTTCGCTCGAGGCACGCGTGCGGTTGCCGTTCTTTGGCGGCAATTTCGGTGTGGTGCCGTTTGTCGATGCGGGCAATATCTATGCTGAATCAATCCCCAAATTCTCGGGATTCAGGATCGGTGCCGGCGTTGGCTTGCGTTACTATTCGAATTTCGGGCCGATCCGCATAGATGTCGGCACGCCGCTGGGTCGCCGCAAGGGTGAATCGATTGTCGCGGTGCAAGTCTCTCTGGGACAGGCGTTTTGACGTGGCTCAAATGGATCGGCGGTATCCTGCTCGCGCTGACGCTGGCGGCGGGGGCACTGCTTCTGCTGGCGGACAGCAGCGTCGGCCACCGTTACCTCATCGACCGTATCGAAGCGTTGCGCCCTGCATCCGGCCTCCGCTTTCAGATTGGCCGCATTGACGGCTCGATCTGGAACAAGGCGAGCATTCGCGATTTGCGTATTCTCGACGGCGGCGGAGTGTTTTTTGAAAGCCCCGACGTCGATCTCGACTGGAGCCCGCGCGCCTATCTCGACAACCGCCTCGACATCACCAGCCTGACCGCCGAGGCTGCGACGCTGAGGCGGCTGCCCAAGCTGGTGCCGTCGGGCAAAAAGGGGCCGATCCTGCC
>JANOZQ010000026.1:0-2134 GCA_031429555.1 Sphingomonas sp.
GATATTCTCGATGCGGTCGGTTTCGGTGAAGCCCAAATCCTTGTTCAACCCGTGGCGGACATTGTCACCGTCAAGCAGGAAGGTATGGCGGTTCATCAGGTTGAGACGCTTTTCGACTTCGTTGGCAATGGTCGATTTGCCCGATCCCGACAGGCCGGTGAACCACAGCACCCGCGCCTTCTGGTTCTTGAGCGCGGCGTGTGCCTCGCGCCCGATGTCGGTCGCCTGCCAATGCACGTTCTGCGCGCGACGAAGCGAGAAATGTAGCATCCCCGCGCCGACGGTGCGGTTGGTGATCTTGTCGATCAGGATGAAACCGCCCAGCGTGTGGTTGTCGGCATATGCCTCGAACACGATCGGCTTGTCGGTCGCGATCTCGGCAACACCGATGGCGTTCAAGTCGAGCGTCTTCGCCGCCATCTGCTCCATCGTATTGACGTTAACGGTGTATTTGGGGGCCTGCACAGTCGCCGACACCATCTGGGTGCCGAGCTTCAGCCAATAGGCGCGGCCGGGGATCAGCGGCTCATCCGCGAGCCATACAATCGTGGACTCAAACTGGTCGGCAACCTCGGGCATGTTGCCAGCAGTGGTGATGACATCGCCGCGCGAGCAATCGATTTCGGTGTCGAAGCAGAGCGTGACGGATTGGCCGGCGACGGCTTCGTCGAGTTCGCCACCAAACGTCACGATCTTGCTGATCGTCGAAGTCTTGCCGCTGGGGAGGACGCGGATGGCATCGCCGGGTTTCACTGACCCGGTCGCGATCTGCCCCGAAAATCCTCGGAAATCGAGATTGGGGCGGTTGACCCGTTGCACAGCCATGCGCAGCGGCTTGGTCTGGTCGGCTTCGTTGTCGAGCGCGACGGTCTCGAGATGCGCCATCAGCGGTTTGCCCGCGTACCACGGCGTATTCGGAGAAGGCTCGGTGATGTTGTCGCCCTTGAAGCCCGAGATCGGCATCGCGGTGAAGTTTGTGATCCCGATGCTGGTGGCAAACGTCGTGTACTCGGCGATGATGGCGTCGTATTTCGCCTGGTCGTAAGCAATCAAGTCCATCTTGTTGACCGCGAGGACGATGTTGCGGATGCCGAGCAGCCTGGCGAGGTAGCTGTGGCGCCGGGTCTGGACGAGCACGCCCTTGCGCGCGTCGATCAGGATCACGGCGAGGTCGGCGGTCGACGCGCCGGTCACCATGTTGCGGGTATATTGTTCGTGCCCCGGGCAATCGGCGACAATGAACTTGCGCTTTTCGGTGGCAAAGAACCGATAGGCGACGTCGATGGTGATGCCTTGTTCGCGCTCCGCCGCAAGGCCATCGACAAGCAGCGCAAAATCGATTTCCGTCCCTTGCGTCCCCACGCGCTTGCTGTCGGCTTCGAGCGCGGCAAGCTGGTCCTCGAAGATCATTTTGCTATCGTAAAGGAGCCGTCCGATCAGCGTCGACTTACCGTCGTCGACTGAGCCGCAGGTGATGAAGCGCAGCAGCGACTTATGCTGGTGGGTTTCAAGATAGGCGTCGATATCAGCCGCGATCAGGGCGTCGGTTTTGTAGATAACGTCAGTCATAATGTCCTCGTCGCCCCGCCAGAGGCCGGGGCCGTTGGCAGAACTTGGCACCCAGATCTTCGGCAGACCCCGGCCCTCGCCGGGGTTGACCCATCGTCACCCAAGGAGGCGACGTTGCGGGTCAAAAATATCCCTCCGCCTTCTTTTTTTCCATGCTGGCGGCCTGGTCATGGTCGATGGCACGGCCCTGGCGTTCGGACGTGGTGGTCAGCAGCATTTCCTGAATGACTTGCGGCAGCGTTGTTGCTTCGCTCTCGACCGCGCCGGTCAGCGGATAGCAGCCGAGCGTGCGGAAGCGGATTGAGCGTTCGACGGGGACTTCGCCTTCGTGAAGCCGGAAGCGGTCATCATCGACCATCAGCAGCATGCCGTCGCGTTCGACGGTCGGGCGGGGCGCGCTGAAATAGAGCGGGACGATCTCGATCCCCTCGAGGTGGATATATTGCCAGATGTCGAGCTCGGTCCAGTTCGAGATCGGGAAGACGCGGATGCTTTCGTTCTTTGCTTTGCGCGCGTTGTAGAGGTTCCACAATTCAGGCCGTTGGTTCTTGGGGTCCCAGCCATG
>JANOZQ010000027.1:0-11119 GCA_031429555.1 Sphingomonas sp.
CACATGTCCCTTCATCTAAACTGACAATGTCAAAGAGCGCAAAAGAGCGACGCCAGATTATCCCCCGTTTTGATCCGGGAGGATCGAGCGCCGAAACTAGTGCAGACACGGTGGCAAGCCCGAAGGCCGTCGCCGCGACAGAAAGACCCACTAGGCCCGTGGGAGATTCGCGTCAACACCCTTTGGAAATTTTATTTCAATTAAATGGCACCACTGGTTGCTTTACCAGTTGCGGGCTAATCATGCCCCAACGACAATCGGGGCGCGTGTGACAGAAACCAATGCAGATCCGGCGTTTGCCGACCGCGTGCGCAGCGCCGTCTTCTGGCGGTCGGGTAGCCAGATCGTCGCGCAGATCGTTATGTGGTCAGCAACATTGCTGGTCGTGCGACTGCTCGAGCCATCAAACTACGGTCTATTCGCGATGACCCAGGTGATCTCGGCGATCTTCGCGGTTTTCAACGGCAGCGGATTCGCCAGCGCACTGGTCCAGTCCGATTCGGCCGATGAAAACCAGATTGCCCAAGTGTTCGGCATGATGATCCTGCTGAATGGCACACTTGCTGCGGTACAGTGGCTGATTGCCCCTCTCGCTGCTGCGCATTTCAACCAGCCCGTGGTCGGCGATATGTTGCGTGTGTTGGCGTTGTCCTATCTGGCGATGCCACTCATCCAAGTGCCCACAGCCGTGTTGTCACGCGGACTCGATTTCAAGAAACAGGCCATTGCCAATTTCACAGCGTCGCTGGCCAGCGCGGTCACTGCCCTCACCTGTGCCTATTCGGGCTATGGAGTCTGGACGCTCGTCATTACACCACTCGTGATGTTCTATGTCCGCGGGATCGGACTCATGATTGCGTCGGGACTTTGGATTCGTCCAAGCTTCAACTTCCGTGGCGCGCGTTCGACAATGGCATTCGGCGGCGCGTTGCTCGTTTCGCAAATCCTTTGGGTCATCCAGAGCCAGGCGGACATTGCCATCGCGGGCAGTCTGTTCGATCCCTACCATCTTGGTCTCTATTCAGAGGCACTATTTCTGACACAGATTTTCACTGCAAAGTTCATTCCGCCCCTGAACGAAGTCGCTTTTCCCAGTTACGTTGAACTGAAAAACGCCGGTACGAATGTCGCCAGCGCTTTTGTGAGCACCGTACGCCTGACGATGTTTGTGGCCGCCCCGCTTTATCTGGGCATGGCTGTGACAGCGGCCCCCTTCATCGAGACGGTGTTCGGCCCAAAGTGGCTTGAGATGATACCATTTGTGCAACTGCTCGCACTCGCCATGCCCTTCTTTGCGTTGCAGATCATTTTCTCCCCCGCAACCAACGCGATGGGTAAGCCAAGTCTTTACGTGATGTCGAGCGCGGCGGGCGCAATCATCATGCCGTCCGCGTTTCTAGTTGGCATTCAATATGGCGAGATTGGTCTTGGCTATGCTTGGCTGATCGGTGCACCGTTGTTGCTGCTCGTAACGATGCTCGTCTCGCTACCGACCATCGGTGCGCGTAGCGTCGACATTTTCACGGCGGTTTTGCCAAGCGCATTTGCGGCAATGGTGATGGCAGCGGTTGTCTGGCTGCTATCACAAATGACTGGTGCACTTCCGGCCCCTGCCCGTTTGGCTATTCTCGTGGCCGCCGGTGCAGCGGTTTATCTGGGCATCTCGTGGCGGTTCCAGCGCCACACAATCAACGATCTCATCGGTGTCTGGCGCAAGAAGAAGCCTGCCTGACCGTGGCACGCACGCTCGTCGCCATCTTCGCGCATAATGAGGAGCGGCGCATCGCGGGCTGTATCAACAGTTTGCCGACCACCTCGGACACGTTCGAATTTCATCTGCTGGTCAACGGCACAAATGACGCGACAACCGATATTGCCCGCACCATGACGGCGGGCCTGCCAAATTTCCACATCCACGACCTGCAATTCGGCGGCAAAGCGCGGACGTGGAATCACTTTGTTGACGCGATGTTCGACCACACCGCTTCGGCTTGTCTGTTTGTCGACGGCGATGTCGAAGTCATGCCGGGATCACTCGAGGCGATGGTATCGACACTCACCACAAACATCCACGCAAACGGCGTCAATGCGATGCCGGTGACAGGGCGGAAGCGAGAAATTTACCGGGCGGGGATTCTTGACGATCACGGCCTGTTCGGCGCGCTTTATGGACTTCGTTCCGGTTTTCTGGCGCGGCTGAAAGCGACCGGAATCCGCCTGCCGAACGATCTTGTCGGCGACGACGGACTGATCGGCGCGCTCGCCAAAACAGATCTGGGCCCCGAATCAGATTGGGACAAAACGCGCATTGCCAATTGCGAGACCGCGCAATTCCGGTTCGAGGAAACCGACTGGCGCGTCCCGACGACGTGGGGCCTGCAGTTCCGCCGCATGATCAATTACAGCGTGCGACGATACCAGAATATGGTTGTAACGCAGATCATGCGTGGCCCCGGCCCCACTGCCCTGCCCGCCGCGATGCGGGAAACCTACCCGGAATATTGGCACTTGTTCGACATACGACCAAAATATGCGCCGTTCGACTGGCTGGCGAAGCAACGGATGCGGCGCAGTTAGCGCAGCCTGTTTGAAACACAGCTTTATTCATTTTTTATTCGCTATAAGCACAGGCAATGTTCGAGACCGCGATTCATACCCCGACTGCCCGACAAGTGCAGACCGGCAAGGTCATCTTTGCCGAGTTCAATGAATTGTGCCCGTGGCTCATCGACCAGTGGATGAGCGAAGGACTGCTGCCGAATTTCAAGCGCATGCACGACAAGAGCACGGTTTTCGAGACATTTGCCGACGTTACCGACACCACCAATCTCGAACCGTGGATCCAGTGGTATTCGCTCCACACCGGCCTGTCGTTTGAACAGCACAAGGTCTTTCACCTGACCGAAGGCGCGCAGGCGACGCATGAAGACCTGTGGCGAATCGCCCATGCGGCGGGGCGCAAGGTCATCAACTTTGCGGGCATGAACGCACGACCGTTTGATTTCCCCGACAGCGTCTATGTTGCCGATCCATGGTGCGAGGATGGCAACGCCTCTCCCCCCGCACTTAATATTTATAACCGTTTCGTCGGCGCCAATGTCCGCGAATATTCGAACCCCGATACGCGGCTCACGGCGGGTGATTATGCCAGGTTCCTTGGGTTCATGGTGACCCACGGTCTGCGCGCTGCCACCATCGCAGCGCTTGCCAGCCAATTGGTCGAGGAACGCATCAAGGACCGCCGTTTGTCATGGAAACGCGCGACGCTGCTCGACCGGATGCAGATGGACGTTTTCCGCCATTACTACCGCAAGACAAAGCCCGATTTTGCAACATTCTTCATCAATTCAACCGCGCATCTCCAGCACAGCTACTGGCGACAGTTCCAGCCCGACGCCTTCACGGTGCAGCCCGATGCCGAATCGTCTTCACTTTATGGCCAGGCCGTGAAGACCGGCTACATAGCTATGGACCGCTTGCTCGGTGAGTTCATAGATCTGGCTGACGCCAACAACGCAATGCTCGTTTTTGCAACCGCGCTCAGCCAGCAACCCTACCTCGCGGCGGAGGAAACCGGCGGCAAGCATTTCTATCGCCTTCGTGACGTCAACGCGTTCTTCCGCCGTTTCTCGCTGCCCCATCGCGACATCGACCCGACAATGACGCACCAGTATTTCGTGCGATTTGAATCGGATACCGACCGCGTGAAGACGCATGAATTGCTGGCGGGGTTCAAACTTGCCGACGGTCGCGCGCTGTTCGGGTTCAACGACCGCACAAGCGACGGCCTCTATTTCTCGTGCGACATTTACACAGAGATCGACGCCGCGACCATGATCACTTCGCCCGATCGCCAGAGACTTAAATTCAGCGACATCGCTTACAAGATCGATGCCACGAAATCAGGCCGCCATCACCCGGCAGGTGCGCTATGGTTCCGCACGGGCACGCACGCCCGTCACGATAAACCGGTCTCGATTCTCGACATATTCCCGACCACGCTCGATTTGCTGGGCATTGATAACCCGCCCGGCGACCGCACAGGTAAATCGCTGGTCGGTCAGCTGGCGATGTAATCGCGCAACGATGCAGCTTCAGCCTCGATCCGGTCGATGCGGTATTTAACCAGGTCGCCGATCGAGATGAACCCTACGACCACATCCCCGCGGACGACCGGCAGATGCCGTATCCGCCGCTTGGTCATCAGCGACAGGCCCGACATCACGGCAGTATCTGGGTCGACGGTCATCGCCGGCGCGGTCATCACATCGCCAATGCGTGCATCCAGCGCTGCAGCGCCGACCTTTGCAATCGAATAAACCACGTCGCGCTCCGAAAAAATGCCGACCACGCGCCCGTCGTCGATAACCGGCACGGCGCCAATGCGCTTTTCGGCAAACATCGCGACAGCATCGGACACGCGCTCGTCACTGCGCACCGACAGGACATCACTTCCCTTGGATGCAAGGATAGCCCCGATCGTCATGATCATACTCCCGCGTTTGCGACTCAATGCCGCGAAGGGTTGAACGTCTCATGTTCGGGGGCGTATGGGAAGCTATGACAAAACCCGGACTCGACGACCCCGACCAAGCGCAGTTCGCATGGGGACGTTTCCGTAAACTGATGATCTGGATGGTTCTGGTATCGGCAGCAACAGCTGTCGGTGGATTGTTGGTGCTGCGTGCGCTGATCGGAACCATTCCCGTTCATATGGCCATTGCAACCGGCGTCGGTACATTTGTGTCGGTCCTGCTTGCCGCCGTGTTGATGAGCCTTGTCTTCCTTAGCAACGGTACGGGGCACGATGACAGCATCCATGACCCGTTCGCGGATTTGAATCCGTGAGCCCCGACGACCCCATCCTCCGCGTTGTGCCGCAACCGGCAGACATCAATGCCAACGGCCATATCTTCGGGGGCTGGGTGCTCAGCCAGATGGATATTGCAGGCGGCATTGTCGCGGGCCGGATCGCGCAGGGACGCTGTGCCACGGTCGCCATCGAGAAAATGGATTTCCACGCACCGATTCTGTTGCGCGACCTCGTGTCGATCTACGCCAGCATCGAGCGGCGCGGGCGCACATCCATTGCCATCCGGCTCGATGTCATCGCCAGCCGTGACCGGGGACAACAGGAAGTTAAGGTTACGAGCGGTGTGTTTACATTCGTGGCGCTGGACGATGATTTCAGGCCGAGGCCTTTGCCAGAGGCTTAGGCCGCCTGCCCGTGCAGCGCATCCATGCTGAGCACAGTGCCCGCTTCGATTTCTGCCGCCTTCGCTTCGACCAGTGTCACAATATGGTCGAGGATATCGGCGTCCTCTACATGATGATCGGTCACCCCGCGCAGATAGACCATGTGCTTGCCATTGCCGCCGCCGGTCAGGCCAATGTCGGTTTCGCGCGCTTCACCGGGACCGTTGACGACGCAGCCGAGCACCGACAGCGACATCGGCGTGCGGATGTGCTGGAGCCGTTCCTCGAGCTTCTGCACCGTGCGGATAACATCGAACCCCTGCCGCGCGCATGATGGGCACGAAACCACCCGCACGCCGCGATTGCGGATACCGAGCGCTTTCAAAATCTCGAAGCCGACGCGCACTTCTTCCTCGGGCTCGGCGCTGAGCGAGACGCGGATCGTATCGCCGATGCCATACCAAAGGAGCGAGCCGATCCCTATGGCCGACTTAACTGTGCCCCCGACAAAGCCCCCCGCCTCGGTAATTCCCAGATGCAACGGGCAATCAACAACTTCGGCCAGCTGCTGATAGGCCGCCACCGCAAGGAAAAAGTCGGAAGCCTTCACCGCAACCTTGAATTCATGAAAATCATGGTCCTGCAGCAGCTTGATATGGTCTAGGGCTGATTCAACAAGCGCCTCGGGGCACGGCTCGCCATATTTTTCGAGCAGGTCTTTTTCCAACGACCCGCCGTTCACGCCAATTCGTATTGCACAGCCGTTTGCCTTCGCTGCCCGCACTACTTCGGCAACGCGCTCGCTTGACCCGATATTACCCGGATTGATGCGCAGACAGGCTGCGCCTGCATCCGCCGCTTCAAGCGCGCGCTTGTAGTGAAAATGTATGTCGGCGACGATTGGCACTTTGCTCGCGCGAACAATCGTGCCCAGCGCAGCCGTCGACTCAACATCGGGGCAGGACACGCGGATAATGTCCACGCCCGCTTCCTCACACCGGCGGATCTGGTCGATTGTTGCTTTGGGATCGCTCGTCGGCGTGTTGGTCATCGTTTGCACGGTGACCGGCGCATCGCCGCCGACGGGAACATTGCCGACCATGATCTGGCGCGATGTGCGGCGCGTAATATCGCGCCAAGGACGAAGTGAGGACATGACCGCGTCTATAGGAGTATGCAGGCGGGTCGCAAAGGGGCATAAACGCGCAGTTGAAATCGATGCTTCGTTGCGTCTATGTTGCAACGCAGCATTGAAAGGGCAGCGTTGCGGATCGCCATTGTCGATGAAAGTCCGGCGCGCGCCGCCGTGATCGAGGAAGGGCTGCGCGATGCAGGCCTGACCGACATCACGGTGTTTGCCGAACGCCACGGCATTGCGGCTCGGCTCGAGACGCTTTCCCCCGACGTTGTTCTCATCGACCTCGCCAACCCGCACCGTGACGAACTTGAGGAATTGTTCATGCTTTCGCGCGCCATTGCCCGGCCCGTCGCGATGTTTGTTGACCAGAGCGATACAGAATCGATGGAAGCGGCCATCGACGCGGGCGTTTCTGCCTATGTTGTCGATGGTCTGAAGAAAGAACGGATCAAGTCGGTGCTCGAACTCGCGATCCGGCGCTTTAACGCCTTTGCGCGACTGCGCACCGAACTCGACGAAGCGCGGACGGCGCTGGCCGAGCGCGATAATGTTGACCGTGCAAAGGCATTACTCATGAAAAAACGCGGAATCGATGAACCTGCTGCCTATGCCGCGCTCCGCAAGGCCGCAATGGATAGCGGACGGCGGATTGCCGACGTCGCCGATGCGCTTGTTACCGCCGACAAATTGATGGGGGATTTATGACTTTGACACCCATCCGCATCGGGTTCCTGCCGCTCGTGGACGCCGCGCTCCCGATATTGGCCCGCGAACTTGGTTTTGCCGAGGATGAGGATCTCGATCTCACACTTGTCCGCGACATGAGCTGGGCAACGGTTGCTGACCGGCTGCTCTATGGCCACAGCGACGCCGCGCACATGCTTGCCCCACTGGCGATTGCGACGACATTGGGACTGGGGCGACCGGCAACGCCTGTCTCGGTGCCGTTTGTCCTTGGGTTGAACGGCAATGCGATTACGCTATCCCCCGCCCTCGCTGCGCATGTCACCGATGTCGGCTATCCGGGTGACATCACGGGGATCGGTCAGCGGCTCGCCGCCGTGGCCAAGGCGAGCCCGCGAAAGCTCCGCTTCGGTGTCGTGCATCGCTATTCAAGCCACAATTACATGCTGCGTTACTGGCTAACCGGCAGTGGGATCGACCCGAACAGCGATGTCGAAATTGTCACTGTTGCCCCGCCCTTTGCTGCCGATGCGCTCGAGAACGGTGACGTTGACGGCATTTGCGTCGGCGAACCGTGGAACAGCGTCGCCGTTGCCCGCGGTGTTGGTGTTATTGTCGCAGTCACCTCGCAAATCTGGCTTCGCGGCGTCGAGAAAGTGTTGGCCATGCGGACCGAGCGGATGGATACCGAACCAGAGGTTGCGCAACGCCTGATCCGCGCACTTTACCGTGCCGGTGCCGCGTTCGTCGATCCTGCGCTGTTGGAAACGATGTGCGACATCCTCGCGCGGCCCGAGTATCTCGACGGATCGGCAGCGCTGATCCGGGGCGCGATTTCGGACCGCATCCTATTTGCAAAGGGGTCGGTGCCGATCCACATTCCCGACTTCATGTTCCAGCACCGCGAAGCCGCGAACTTCCCGTGGGTCAGTCAGGCAGCGTGGCTTTATGTGCAGATGACGGCAGCAGGACATGTTACAGCTAACGCAGCAGACTATGAGAAGGCGCAGGCTGTGTTCCGGCCCGATGTCTATCGCGCGGCTCTACGCCCGCTGGGCGTGCCACTGCCCGGTGCAAGTTCGAAGCTCGAGGGTGGCATTGCGGATCCGACGGGCGTGGGGACGACACAAGGCCGGCTGATCCTTGGCGCAGACCGCTTCTTTGACGGAAAGCAGTTCGACCCCGAGGACTTGCCTAAATAACAGGCAACTGCCTGCTTATGCTGCACTGCAATATTATCGCTTGCATCGCCGACGAATCATCGGCAACCTCAGAATCAAGACGCAACACAACGACGTGTGACGCAAAACCAACCATTAAATTCTGGCAACGACGCCAACCGACCGGACAACGATCCGCGTCGGCACTTTGCTGCGTCCGGGAGAGGGAAGCGGTTCAAAACTTACTCAAAGGGGCTCGACACATGCGGACATTTTTCGGCGCAGCCATCGTTTTGGCACTGACGACGACCATTTCAGGATGCGGCGGTACACCGACGGCAACGGCACCGGCGGGCAAGAGCGATCTCGAAAAGCCTGTCCTGAAACTTGGCTTTATCAAGCTCACCGACATGGCGCCGCTCGCTATCGCAAAGGAAAAGGGATTTTTTGCGGAGGAAGGGCTGACTGTCTCGCTCGAACCGCAGGCAAACTGGAAAGTGCTCGTCGACGGCGTCGGGTCGGGCGCGCTCGACGGTGCGCACATGCTGGCAGGGCATCCGATCGCATCGGGTGCGGGTATCGGCTCGAAGGTCAAAATCGTCACGCCGCTCAGCCTCGACATGAACGGCAAGGCGGTGACGCTGTCGAACAAGACTTATGACCTGATCGCGCCGACTCTGCCCAAAGGCGCGGACGGCAAGGTCACGCATCCGATCAATGCCTCGGTCCTGAAACCCGTCGTCGCGAAGCTGAAAGCCGAAGGCAAACCGCTCAAGATGGGCATGGTTTTTCCTGTGTCTGGTCACAATTATGTGCTGCGTTACTGGCTGGCAGCGGGCGGGCTGAACCCCGGCTATTATCAGCCTGCAGATACCGCAGGCGTCACCGGCGCGGACGTCCAGCTTTCGGTAACCCCGCCGCCGCAGATGCCCGCGACCCTCGAAGCGGGCACGATCGACGGCTATTCGGTCGGCGAACCATGGAATCAGGCGTCTGTGGCCAAGAAAATCGGTGTCCCCATCATCGTTGATCCTGACATCGCGGGCCTGAACGCCGACAAGGTGTTCGGCCTGACCGAAGCCTTTACCAAGGCGAACCCGAAGACGACCAAAGCCATCCTCCGCGCGCTCATCCGCGCGCAGATGTGGCTCGATGCCGAAGGCGGCAAGAATCGGCCCGAAGCCATCAAGATACTCGCGATGCCGCAATATGTCGGTGCGGATGAAAAGGTTCTGGCCGCGTCACTGTCGGGCAAATTCACTTTTGCGCAGAGTGACACGCGCGATACGCCGCAGTTCAACCTCTTCTTCGACCAAGGCGCCAGCTATCCCTATTATTCGGACGCAATCTGGGTGCTGACGCAGATGCGCCGCTGGGGCCAGATCGCCGAGGACAAGCCCGATGCCTGGTATCTCGACACTGCAAAATCGGTCTATCGCCCCGACCTCTACATGGAGGCGGCCAAATCGCTGGTCGCCGATGGCAAGGCCCCCGCTGAAGCCTTCCCCGAAACCGATGGCTATCGCAGCTACACGATCAAAGCCATCGACGGCGTTACCTTCGATGCGCGCAAACCATCGGCGTATGTTGCGAGCTTCTTGATCGGGCTGAAGGCGGGCCAGACCGTCTCAGCCGCGGGCGTCAAATGATGGCCACTTCCGCCCTCAAGATCGTGGAAATAGAAACGCTTGTAGCCGTGCCTGCGACAAAAGTTACGACCTCGGTTTCAGCGAAGGCGGCTCCGGCATGGCTTCAGAAGATCAAACTGCCCGACGGCAGAGCGCTTTTCGAAAGCCTGTGGCCACCGGTATTGGGCATCGCCATCTTTCTCGTGGCGTGGGCCGTGCTGGCGCCACAGGTCAAAACATCACTCGGTGCCTTGCCCGGTCCGGGCGATGTCTGGACATCGTTCCTTGGGCTCATGACCGAACATAGTGCCGCGCGTGCCGATGCCGCCGCTGCCGTCGCGGCAGGCGGGCTGTACTCGGGACCGCCGACGTTCGTCGACCAGATTTTCACGTCGCTGTTCACTGTCGCGATGGGGTTCATCCTTGCCAGTATCATCGCCGTGCCGCTCGGCCTCGTGGCTGGCTTGTCGAAGCGTTTCAACGCGGCGATCAACCCGCTGATTCAGGTTATGCGCCCGGTCAGCCCGCTCGCGTGGCTGCCCATCGTGACGATGGTCGTCTCGGCCTCGGTGACCAGCACCGACCCGATGTTTGCCAAGAGCTTCATCATCTCGGCAGTCGTCGTCATGCTTTGCTCGCTCTGGTCGACACTGATCAACACTGCTATCGGCGTGGCCAGCATCGACAAGGATCTGCTCAACGTCGGTCGCGTGCTGCGCCTCGGTTGGTTTGCGAAACTCACGAAGCTCGTCCTGCCATCGGCGATGCCTTATATTTTCACGGGCATGCGCCTGTCGCTCGGTGTGGGCTGGATGGTGCTGATCGCAGCCGAAATGCTCGCGCAGAATCCGGGCCTCGGCAAATTCGTGTGGGACGAATTTCAGAATGGCAATGACCGCTCGCTGTCACGGATTATGGTCGCAGTCATCGTCATCGGCCTGATCGGCTTCCTGCTCGACCAGGTCATGCGTATCGCCCAGAATTTCGCCAGCCGGCACACCGTGCGATGAGCGCGTCGCTTGAATTGAAAGGTGTCCACAAGGGCTATCCGGGGACGCCCGTGCTCAACGGCATCGACCTGTCGGTGGCCGATGGCGAGTTCGTTGCGATCCTCGGCTTTTCGGGTACCGGCAAGACGACGTTGATATCGCTTGTTGCGGGGCTGATCGAGCCCGACGCGGGGGAAATCCTGATCGGCGGCCAGCCGGTCAGAGGTCCGGGCGGGGCAAGCAGCCTCGTCTTCCAAAGCTACTCGCTGTTCCCATGGCTGACGGTGGCGGGCAATGTCGCGCTCGCGGTCGATGCGACACACA
>JANOZQ010000028.1:0-1505 GCA_031429555.1 Sphingomonas sp.
CGCATCGAAGACACTGCTTCGATCAGCGGTGATTGTCGGACGGCGCGGCGTTTCATGAATATGGTTTAGCGCAGAGTAACCATCGCAGAAAAGAGGACATTTTCCGCTGTGCCGCGCTGGGGCGTTAAGGATGGTGGGTAACGGGTTTAGGCTGCCTTCAACCGTGTGAACGGAAGGGCCGACGTTTCCAGCGTCGTCAAATCAAGCTGTATGGAAGCGCGATCAATATCGATGCCAACGACACCGCCCTTGGCATCGAAGTCGACATTTACGCCATCAGCGAGTTCGCGGGTTTCGGCTCCGGCGGTGGCACTCAGCTCAATGTAGAGGCTATCTGTTTCAGGGTAATAATGGAGCTTCATGATCCGGCCTCTTGATAGTCTCGATCAAAGAATGCGTTATGCACCGTCTTGCCATCCTCGAGCGTGATTACTCGCATGATATAGGATTTGCCCGCTTCCGCCAAATCGACGCGAACCCATAGGCGAATTCGACCATCAGGTTGGATCGTGCGGCCAAGTGGATTCTCCAGGGCGGCTTCGATCCATTTGCGTTCTAAGTATGGGCGTTTGCGAAGAACCTGCTCCTCGAAATAGCGCGTTGTCTTCATATGGGCGAACCAGCGGCGACGAACGAGTCAAGCACCCGCTTGCGCCCCGCGCTTTCGAAATCAATCTCCAGCTTGTTGCCTTCGATTTCAGCGATCAAACCATAACCAAATTTGGTGTGGAACACCCGTTGGCCGAGTTCCAGATCGTCACGCCCCTTGTTGCCGAGGCTGACGGCGGACCCGCGCGCTTCGACGATGCGCTGGGGTTGCGTCGAAAAACCATTGCTTGCGCGCTGCCAGCCGGGCCCGCGACCTGTGCCACGCGCAACGTCAGCAAACGGATCAGCGCGGTCGGACCAATTGGCTTGCCACAGGCTCGCGCCGCCGCTCATCGTGGTTTCGCTATCGATGTTGTCAGTCGGCAGTTCGCCGACGAAGCGGCTGGGGATGCTTGACGTCCACTGGCCATAGATGCGGCGGTTGGCGGCGTGGATGATCGTTGCGGACTGTTTCGCGCGCGTGATCGCAACATAAGCAAGGCGGCGCTCCTCCTCGAGGCTGGCCAGACCGCCTTCATCAAGCGCGCGCTGCGAGGGGAAGACACCTTCTTCCCAGCCCACCAAAAACACCTTGTCATATTCCAGGCCTTTGGCGGCGTGGATGGTCATGATCGTGACTTTCTCGGTGTCGCGCTGGGCGTCATTGTCCATGACGAGGCTGACGTGCTCGAGGAATGCGCCGAGGTTTTCATAATCCTCCATGGCGCGCGCCAGTTCGGTGAGGTTTTCGAGCCGACCGGCAGCTTCGGCAGAGCGGTCGGCCTGGAGCATGGCGGTATAGCCGCTTTCGTCGAGGATTTGGCGGGCGAGGTCAGGATGGTTCATGCTCCCCGCCATGTCGCGCCAGCGCGCGATGTCGCCGACGAGATTGCCGAGCGCGCGGCGGGCCTGCGGGG
>JANOZQ010000029.1:0-5950 GCA_031429555.1 Sphingomonas sp.
CCATCTGATGATCGCGCCGGTTGATCATTTTCTGGACGCCTTTGCCGAGGCCGGGTCGGACATCATCACGGTCCATGCCGAAGCGGGCCCGCATACGCACCGGACGGTCCAGCATATCAAGGGGCTGGGCAAAAAGGCTGGGATTTCGCTGAACCCCGCAACGCCCGCCAAGATGCTCGATTACCTGATCGAGGAGATCGACCTTGTCCTTGTCATGAGTGTCAATCCCGGTTTCGGCGGGCAAAGCTTTATCGAAAGCCAGCTGCGCAAGATCGAAGCCATCCGCAAGATGATCGACAAGACTGGACGTGACATCGCGCTGCAAGTCGATGGCGGGGTGACACGCGAAACAGCGCCCCGCATTATTGCCGCGGGGGCCGATGTGCTGGTGGCTGGCACGGCAACATTCACGGGCGGCCCCGCTGCCTATGCCGACAATATCCGCGCGCTTCGGGGTGGCTGACGATTTGGCCGACGGCGGGGAAATCGAAGTTGGCAAACGCCTTGTCCGCGTCGGCGACAAGGGACTGTCGCTGGGTGAGCGGCTTGCCAATCATTTTTACCGGCTGACATGGCGGACACCGTTGCACGCGATGCGGCTGAAAGGGCGCTATCCGCTCAAGCTGCTTGCCGTGCCGGCCGATCCGATGCCGGGCAACCGGCAGGCGGGGCAATGGATGCTGTCGGGCACGATGCGCTGGCGCGGCGAAAGCATTGCCATAGATGCGATTACGTTCGGCGGCGACGCGGTGTCTCCGCAATTTAGTGATTATCTCCACCGGTTCGAATGGCTGCGCGACCTGAGCGCGGTTGGCGACCGTGCGGCCTGTGCGCCGGTGGCCGAAACGCTGATGCGGGCATGGCTGGCGCGGCATGGCGACACGGTCAGCGACACCGGATGGCGCGCAGACTTGGTCAGCTGGCGGACGCTGTTCTGGGCAGCCCACGCGCCGCTGATCCTGTCATCGACTGATCTGGTTTACCGGTCATCGGTACTGAACGCACTTGCCCGCGGCGCTCGCCATCTGGATCGCGGGGCCGACCGCGCGACGCAGGGCAACGCGCGGCTGGCAGCGTGGGCGGGGATTGTTGCGGCAGGACTGCTGGTGCCGGGCGGCGAACCGCGCCGGACGTTTGGCGAGGCGGGCCTCCAACGCGCAATCCTGAGCGGCTTCAGCGAGGACGGCGGCGTGGTCAGCCGCTCGCCGGTCGATCAGGCCGAAGTGATCATTCTGCTGGCGATGCTGGGCCAAGTTTACGACGCGCGTCGCGAGGAAATCCCCGCGTTCCTCAGCAACCTGCAACTGCGCGCGGTCGCGGCACTGCACGGGGTCACGCTGGGCGATGGTGCCCTGTCGAGCTGGCAGGGCTCTGGGCCGGTTTCCGCCGACCATATCAAGCAGGTTGTTGCAGCGAGCGGTGTGCGCACCCGTCCCTTACGCCAAGCCCGCGACTGGGGTTATCAGCGAATGGCCGGTGGCGCGACTGTGGTCATCGCCGACGCCGCCCCGCCGCCTGCAAGCCGGATCGGTGGCGGCGGCAGTGCATCAACGCTCGCCTTCGAACTGTCCGATGGTGAAAAACGGCTGATCGTCAATTGCGGCGGCGGGCGCGGGACAGCGGCGATAGCAGCTGACCTCGCCAACGGTTTGCGCACGACTGCGGCGCATTCGACGCTGATCGTTGGCGACAGCAATTCCACCGCGATCCACGCGGACGGGACTTTGGGGGCAGGCGTCCGCGCCGTCGAGCTCGACCGTGTCGAGGCTGAAGGCGGCAGCAAGATCGAAGCCAGCCATGACGGTTATGCCAAGCGCTTCGGCTTCATCCACAAACGCATGCTTGCGCTGTCGGGGAATGGCCGCGAATTGCGTGGCGAGGACTCACTGCTGCCCGCCCCGCGCCGCCGCAAAGCTGGCGGTGCGCATTTCGCCATCCGCTTCCATTTGGCCCCCGGCGTCGAAGTCACGCCGACCGCCGATGGTCAGGCGGCTTTGCTGCGCATCGACCACGGGCCGCTGTGGCAATTCCGCTGTCGCGGGGGCGCGCTGACCATCGAGGAAAGCCTGTGGATCGACGCCGCCGGACGCGCACTTGCCAGCCTGCAGTTCGTCGTCTCGGGCGAAGCGGCGGCGGGCGGTGCAACGGTTGGTTGGCTCTTGAAACGGGCGGGGTAGTCGAAAAAGTGTCAGACACTTTTCTGCCGACGCGGGCTCAACCCAAAAATTTCTCCCTTCACCAGAAAAGTGTCTGACACTTTTTCGATCCGGAACGCACATGACCGACATCAAAATCACACGCGCCCTCCTTTCAGTGTCCGACAAGACCGGTTTGGTCGAATTGGGACAGGCGCTGGCGGCGCATGGCGTCGAACTGGTTTCGACCGGCGGGACGGCCAAGGCGTTGCGCGATGCCGGCCTCACCGTGCGCGACATCGACGATCTGACCGGCTTTCCCGAAATGATGGACGGGCGGGTGAAGACGCTGCATCCGAAAGTGCATGGTGGGTTGCTTGCAGTGCGGGATAACGCCGAGCATATGGCCGCAGCGACTACGCATGCTATCGGAATGATCGATCTCGTCGTCGTCAATCTCTATCCGTTCGCGGCGACCGTGACGCGCGGCGCGGCCCGCGATGAGGTCATCGAGAATATCGATATCGGCGGCCCGTCGATGATCCGCTCGGCGGCCAAGAACCATGCGTTCGTTGCTGTCGTGACTGATCCGGCGGACTATGCCGATCTCGCATCAGGCGTCACCAATCTCGACTATCGCAAACGGTTGGCGGCGAAAGCCTATGCGCTGACGGCGCAATATGACGCGACCATTTCGTCATGGTTCGCCTTTGCCGATCAGGGCGAAATGTTCCCCGCCAGCGTCAGCATGCCACTCCGCCTCGATCAGCTATTGCGCTACGGCGAAAATCCGCATCAGCGCGCGGCGCTTTATTTGCCCGCCGGTCCCGCTACGCAGGGGATTGCGCAGGCGGAGCAGGTGCAGGGCAAGGCACTCAGTTACAATAACTACAACGATGCCGATGCAGCTTTGGAACTCGTCGCAGAATTCCGTGACGGGCCGCCGACAGTGGTTATCGTCAAGCATGCGAACCCCTGTGGCGTGGCGACAGGCCCCACGTTGCTTGATGCCTATCGTGCGGCGTTTGCGTGCGACACGGTCTCGGCCTTTGGCGGGATCATTGCATGCAACCGACCGCTCGACGGCGCAACGGCAGAAGCGATCAGCGACATATTCACCGAAGTGGTCGTCGCGCCCGATGCCGATGACGATGCACGCGCCATATTTGCGCGCAAGAAAAACCTCCGGCTACTTTTAACCGGCCATCTCCCGGATCCGCAGCGTCCCGGCCTCTCGATGAAGTCGATTGCGGGCGGGTTCCTGCTCCAGTCGCGTGATGTCGGCATTCCCGGCGAGTTGAAAGTCGTCACAAAACGTGCGCCGACCGAACAGGAACTCGCCGATTGCCGCTTCGCCTGGACAGTGGCCAAACACGTCAAATCAAACGCCATCGTCTATGCCAAAGGTGGAAGCACGGCGGGCATTGGCGCGGGGCAAATGAACCGCCTCGAATCCGCCCGCATCGCCGCGTGGAAAGCCAAGGATGCCGCCGAAAAAGCCGGATGGCCCGAACCGCGCACGATTGGCTCAGCCGTCGCGTCCGATGCATTTTTCCCGTTCGCCGATGGCCTGCTTGCAGCCGTCGAAGCAGGCGCAACCGCCGTTATTCAACCCGGCGGGTCAATCCGCGACGATGAAGTTATTGCCGCGGCCGACGCAGCGGGCCTCGCGATGGTCTTTACCGGGATGCGCCACTTCCGCCACTGATTATAATTGCCTCAGCGCGTGCAGCGCGCCTCGCCCGACCCGTCTTTGGTAATCATGCAGCGGTCGGTACCAGTCACGTCGATGTTCCCTGACCCACCAGCGTTCAGCGTTGCGCTTTCGGTGGCCGTCGCGCTGACATCGCCCGAGCCTTGAGCCGCGATTGTGACCCGTTGGCTGGACAGCGCGCGCGCTTCGATATTGCCCGATCCGTTGGCACCCATCGTTGCATCGATTGCGGTTCCGGCCGCTTTGATATTGCCTGATCCCGATGCGGAGAGTTGCGCGCGTTTGACAGTGACCAATTTCAGTTCAAGATCACCCGAACCCGATGCTGCCGCGCTGAACGCATCGCCCTCGGCGCGGTCCACGGTCATGTCGCCCGATCCGCCGACGGCCACCGCGCTCAGCGTCGGCATCGTCACGGTCACCATCGCACCACGGTCATTCCGCCAGCTCCAGCCGCCCGAACTGCGCTTGCGATCAATTTTCAGCGTATTGCCGTCCACGCGGATGTCGAGCGCGTCGAGCACTCGCTGCGAACCTGTCGCGCTTACCGAAACATTGCCACCGGGCACGATGCGGACATTGTCCGAACCTTCGAGGCTGACCGCATTGAAAGCGCCGACCGCGAAATTGCGTGACCCCGACGGTCCGGCCTCGCGCGACTCGCTGTTTGCCGTGCCGCACGCCGCAAGCGCCAGAAAAGGAAGAATCATAAGGACCGTACGCATCGTCGAACCTCCGCTGTGTTGTTTAGACAATACAGCGAAAGTTCCTCATGCGCAAGCGCTAAGCGGCAGGCTTGTTGTAAATCGCGGCCGAAGCCCGAAGAATGTCGAGCAACTTGACCAGCGCGGTCGGCTCGTCGACCTGCTCCATTGCCGCCAGTTCACGCGCAAGACGCGATGCTGCCGCTTCGAAAATCTGGCGCTCGGAATAGCTTTGCTCGGGCTGGTCTTCGGCACGGAACAGGTCGCGGACCACTTCGGCAATCGACACGAGGTCGCCCGAGTTGATCTTCGCTTCATATTCCTGCGCACGGCGCGACCACATCGTCCGCTTGACGCGGGGTTTGCCTTTCAGCGTTTCGAGCGCTTCATCCATCTGCTTGTTCGAAGACAGTTTGCGCATCCCGACGCTTTCGGCCTTGTTGGTCGGCACGCGAAGCGTCATCCGCTCTTTTTCAAAACGCAGAACGTAAAGTTCAAGCGCCATCCCGGCGATCTCCGACTTCTGCAGTTCGATCACACGGCCCACGCCATGCTTTGGGTAAACGACGTAATCGCCGACATCGAAAATCAGGGCACTCGAAGCCATAGTTCGACCTTTCTTGTCCGGCCCTATCGTCGATGCTGTCGCGGGAGCCGCACCGCCATGTGGTGCAGAGTGGCCTCGAACAGCGATGCGCGTGGGTCCTTGGGTGAATACTCCACAGGGTTGCCGACACGGCGCATTCCTGTCTTGAAAATGTCTTTAACAGAGTCGCAACAAAAATGCCAGCGTTTCGCATTATGTTGCGCAAACGCCTCCTGACACCCTAAGGGGCGCGTCGAATCTGCAAAAGGAAACCCGCGTGGCTGAAATACTCACTCTCACTCTCGACACCGGCGAAGTCACGATCAAGCTCCGTCCCGATCTCGCGCCTGGCCATGTCGAGCGCATTGCCGAACTGGCCAACGAAGGGTTTTACGACGGCGTCGTGTTCCACCGCGTCATCGCCGGATTCATGGCACAGGGCGGTGACCCGACGGGCACCGGCATGTCGGGATCGAAGCTTCCCGATCTGCAAGCCGAATTCAGCCGCGAACGCCACGTCCGCGGCATTTGTTCGATGGCGCGGTCATCATCGCCCAACAGCGCGAACAGCCAGTTCTTTATCTGCCTTGACGATGCCACCTTCCTTGACGGCCAATATACCGTTTGGGGCGAAGTGATGTCGGGCATGGACGCCGTCGACGCCCTGCCTAAGGGCGAGCCGCCGAAGGTGCCGGGCAAGATTGTCAGCGCCAAGGCTGCCTAAGCTGCCATCGCGGCCACAACCCAGTCCCTGAATACCCGAACCGGGCGCATCTCGAGCGCCCGGGGGCGGCACACGAACCAATAGCTA
>JANOZQ010000030.1:0-7780 GCA_031429555.1 Sphingomonas sp.
ACCAGCGCTGTAAACAGCTCGGCGACATTCCAATTTGCCCAGACGGCGCAACGATATGGCCTTGCCAAGCTTTACGGCGGCACCACAGGCGGCAACCGGCGCGGGATCAATGGCGGTTGTTTCTTTTTCGTGCGTCTTCCGGCCAGTGGTCTTGAGTTCGACTTGCCGCTGGTTGGCTATTTTCCTGCCGTACGGCAGCCCGATGATGGTTTGGTGCCTGATGTCCGGATTTCCCCGACGGTTGCTGATATTGCAAATGATCGAGACCCTGTGCTGACGCGCGCTGTTGCCGACATCATCACGCGCTAAATTTCTCGGGCAAGGAACGAAATATCTTGGGTCGATGCTTGCCAGTGCGCACGGAACAGGCCGTGTTCACCAAACAGCGCAGCGATCACGCTGTGAGGATTTTGTAACTTCACAAGGGCCGATAGTTCACTGGCCATCGGATCGTCGACCTGGTCGCCCTGTTGACGCAAATGCGCGATCCACGCGGCCAGTGCCGTCAGGATTGCGGGGCAAGTCCGGTTGCGCGCTTGATGATAGGTCAGTGTTTCCAGCCATCGTTGCGGGATTTTCTGGCTGCCATCCATCGCGATCTGGACAAGCCGATGATGGATCGCGGGATTTGCAAAGCGCGCGATGATCCGGTTGGCATAGTCGTCCAGATCCTGCCCGGATGCGGCACTCAGGCTTGGTGCGGCTTCGCGGCGAATTAGTTGGTCGATCAGCGGACGGATCAGGGGATCGCCGATCGCTTGATGGACATAGTCATGACCGTGGGCGAGGCCAATATAGGCAAGCGCTGAATGCGCGCCGTTGAGCATACGCAGCTTTGCGGCCTCATAGGCCTGGACATCGTTCGTGAACAGCGCGCCACCGGCTTCCCAGCGTGGGCGAGGGGCAGCAAACTTGTCTTCAATGACCCATTGGCTGAATGGTTCGGTTATGATGGCGGCTTCGTCTCGAACGCCGATGGCTGTTTCGACTGCATCTCGGTTGCCATCGGTCATGGCTGGCACGATGCGGTCCACCATTGTCGAGGGACAAGTGCATTCGCGTTCGAACCATGCCTGCAAAGCAGGTGCGCAGGCGGCTAGATATTCGGACATTAACCGTTGCAACTGGTCACCGTTGCGCGTCAGATTGTCGCAGGACAGCAGTGTCAGGCCACCGAGCCCTGCGTCTTTCCGTCGTCGCAGACCGCTGGCGAGAAAGGGGTAGAATGAGCGGGCTGCCGACGCATGGTCGAGGTTGCCGTCAGGGCGGCGGCAATAACCTTTTTCGGTAACGGTAAAGCTGGCAATCGATGTCGCCGATGATGCGAGGTCTGCGATGACTCTTTCGGCGTGCTCTTGGGCAACGATAACGTTTTGCACCGCGCCGATCAGCCTCATGGTCTCGCTGTCGCCCGCGCGTGCGGTGACGGTGTAGAGGCCGTCCTGCGGATTGAGTTGTTTCGCAACAGCGGCTGAACGCAGCGACACACCTCTGATGCCCCAGTTACGGTCACCGGCATTCATCGCATCGTCGGTGTAAATCGCCTGATGTGCACGGTGGAATGCACCGATGCCGAAATGGACGATGCCGCATTCCTGTGCGGCGCGATCATAGTCGGGACGTGCCACATTTTCAGGCAACAACGCACTCGTCTGCGTCGACAACCTCACAATTTATAGGCCTGCTTTGCCAGATTATAGGCAAGATCGGATGCCAGTTCCGCCGCTTCCCATTCCTCAAGGCGATGCTCGGCGACCATCTGTGCGAGAAATCCGCAATCGACACGACGGGCAACATCATGCCGCGCAGGTATCGATAGAAAAGCACGCGTGTCGTCGTTGAAACCGACGGTGTTGTACAACCCTGCTGTCTCCGTCGTAGCCTCGCGGAAACGGCGCATGCCCTCCGGGCTGTCGTGGAACCACCATGCCGGCCCGAGTTTGAGCGCCGGGTAATGGCCAGCCAGCGGGGCCAGCTCACGCGCATAAGTGCTTTCGTCGAGCGTAAAGAGAATGATCGTGAGGCCTGCTTCGTTGCCGTATTTGGCCAGCAGAGGCCGCAGCCCGTGTACATAATCGGTTCGCGTTGGAATGTCGGCCCCTTTGTCGCGCCCGAATTTGGCAAACAGCTTCGGGTTGTGGTTGCGAAACGATCCGGGATGTATTTGCATCACAAGGCCGTCGTCGAGGCTCATGCCGGCCATGACAGTCAACATGTGCGCACGGAAAAGTTCGGCATCGGACGGTGAGACGTCACTGCCTGTTACGCGTGCGAATAAGGTCTCTGCCTCCGCCTTGGACAAGTCGGCGGTTTGCGCCGTCGGGTGGCCATGGTCGGTCGAGGTTGCACCCATCGATGCAAAGAAAGCCCGCCGCTGGCGGTGCGCCGCGAGGTAGCCGCGATAGGAGAAAGTGTCCTCCCCGCTCAATGCTGCAAACGTTTTGAGGTTGTCCAGAAACCCTTCAAATTCGGGATCGACAACCGGATCGGGGCGATAGGCCGTGATGACGCGGCCACGCCATTCGCTGTCCCGGATTGCCTTGTGATGGCGCAGATCATCAATCGGCGATTCGGTCGTCGCGATTACTTCGATATTGAAACGCTCGAATAGCGCGCGGGGGCGGAATGGCCCGGTGGCGAGCGCCGCAGTGATGGTGTCGTAATAATGATCGGACGTCTCGGCGCTAAGCTGAACTTCTATTCCGAATGGATCGGCGAATACCCAGTCGAGCCACAGCCGTGACGGGGTGCCGCGAAACAAGTGGTAATTTTTCGCAAACAGCCGCCAGCTTTCGCGCGGATCGGCGTCGGGATTGCCGATTCCCAGGTCTTCGAGTGAAATGCCGTGCGAATAGAGCATGCGGAACACATAATGGTCGGGATGGATCAGAAGCTCTGTCGCGTTGCCGAAAGGTGCATTCGTCGCGAACCATGAGGGGTCCGTATGACCGTGCGGACTGATGATCGGCAGGCTGGCAACCTCCGCATATAGTCGCCGCGCGATCGTCCGGACGTCAGGGTCGGCAGGGAACAGCCGGTCCGGATTGAGCGCTAAAGATCGAAACATGCCGATGCCTGCTTCAGGACGTCGAAACAGGCTGGAGGCGCGGGCTTAGCAAATGGACAATTGCCAGCGCCACAAAATAGGCGCTGCCCGCCACGATGAAGATCGGCGTGTAGCTGCCGATCCGTTCGAGAATTTGCCCGACATAGAGCGAGAATATCATGCCGCCGATTGCGCCCACGGTGCCGCCTATGCCGACCACCGAGCCGACTGCTGCACGCGGGAAAAGATCGGATGGCAGTGTGTAAAGATTGGCCGAAAACGCCTGATGCGCAGCCGTTGCAATGCCGATGACAAGCACGGCGACCCACAGGTTGTCGATGGATTGGGCAAAGAAGATCGGTGTGACCGCAATGGCACAGCCGAGCATCGTCATCTTGCGCGCGTAATTGACGCTCTTGCCCGCTTTCATCATCCGCGACGACGCCCAGCCGCCTACGACGCTGCCGACGTCGGACAGCAGATAAATGGCGACCAGCGGCGGCCCGAATGTCTTGAGGTCGAGGCCATAGCGTGTGCCAAGATAGCCCGGCAGCCAGAACAGGAAGAACCACCAGATTGGGTCGATACAGAATTTGCCGAGGGCATAGGCCCATGTTTCTCTGACGCTGGCGAGGCGCTTCCACGGGATGGGCGTCGTCGGGTCAGCGGGGTCACTTTCGATCCACGCCAGTTCGGCAGCCGTGATGCGCTTTTCTTCGCGCGGACGCCGATAAACAGCAAGCCAAGCGATCAGCCAAAGCAGGCTGACAGCGCCGGTAACAACAAACGCCGTGCGCCACCCGTAAGCAAGGGTCAGGGCAGGGACGACAAGCGGCGTGATGATCGCGCCGACATTGGCACCGGCATTGAAGAGGCCGACGGCGAAGGCGCGCTCCTTGGCCGGGAACCATTCGGTGACAGCCTTGATGCCAGCCGGAAAATTGCCCGCCTCACCAATGCCGAGTCCTGCGCGGACAAGCGCGAACTGGATTACGGTATGGACTGCGCCGTGCATCATGTGCGCGAACGTCCAGATGATAAAGGCGATGGTGTAGCCCGCCTTGGCACCGATGCGGTCGACGATGCGGCCAAAGCTGATGTAGCCGATGGCGTATGCCGCCTGAAACCAGAAGACGATGCCGGCAAAGTCGCTTTCGGTCCATCCGAGTTCGGCCTGAAGCGTGGGCTTCAGCACGCCGATCATCTGGCGATCAACATAGTTGATTGCCGTTGCCGCAAATAGGAGTCCGACGATGATCCAGCGGCGGTATCCGGCCTTTTGGATTGCCTGACCGACAGGGATGGAATTCGTATCGACTGTTGCCATCGTATCCATCCTTACTGCTGGTCAGGGGTTGCCGCGATAATCTGGCATTCGATGCTGCCGATTTCGCCAAAGCTGGCAACAGCAGTGCTGCCCGGAACAATTTCATGGACGCCGGTGACCGCACCGGTCGAAACCCATGTGGCGCGCGGCACAGCGATGCCGCGCCGCGCGAGATTTTCCAGCAGAAACGCCACGGAGCCACCGCAACCACCGGGGAAGCTGGCGGCCTCGCCGGTTCCGGCAAGCGCGCCGTCGATACGTGTGGTCACGGTCATGGCGTCGATGTCGCCTTGCCGCCAATTCGTGATCGCCGGCCCGACGATAAGTCCGTTATTATTGCCGAAATCCGAAACGGTTACGGTTGGCCCCATCCGGTTGATGCCGGTAAACGGCGAACTCGCGATTTCGATGCCGATGTGGACCGCCGTTACACAATCAAGGGCATCGGCAATCGACCATTCGGTCCGGCCAGCGGGAATATCGCCAAGTTTGAAAAGGAATTCCGCTTCGACCGCACCGAAGCCTCCCGCGAACACAGGCATGTCGGGCGCCGGTAATGCAGACTTGACGATATCGGCGAATATCGGTCCCGCCAGTCGTGTCGTTCCGAACTGTTCGTCGATCGGCGGGAGAATGCGACCGACTTTCCAGCCCGCAATATTACCCCCGTGCAACCGGATTGCGGCATCCTGAATTTGGTATGCGGTCTCCAGCGTCATTGGCATTTGCCCAGGGTAATCAGCGAGTGCGCGGGCGTCGCGACGGGCGCTGACAAAGGCAATCGCGACGGTTTCGGCGCTGGTCATGACATCGGCATCGCTCATTGCGCTGGTTTTCTCCCCTGTCCATCGCGCTAACGGAAACCGGTGTCATTGTCGATAGCTTTAACACAGTCTATGCCGCGTAAGTCACAGGAGGCAGGATTGGGCGACGACGATCAGGGGTTTCGCGGCAAGGCGACAATCAACGATATTGCGCGCATGGCGGGCGTTTCGAAGAAGACCGTGAGCCGCGTCATCAACCGGTCGCCACTGCTCAACGAAGCAACGCGTGCGAAGGTTGACGCGGTTATTCAGAAGGCGGGATATGTGCCGAACCCGCAAGCGCGCGCGCTTGCGTTGCGCCGTAATTTCCTGATCGCGCTGGTCCATGACAATCCAAATGCCCAGATGGTTCTGGGCATGCAGACCGGTCTGCTCGAAGTGCTGGCAGGCACTGAATACGAACTGCTCGTCCGCCCGGTGAACCGGGGCTCGCCGACTATGGTCGACGATCTGCGCCAGTTTCTTGAGCGGCAACGCCCGCACGGTATCGTATTGTTGCCGCCCATTTCGGAAAACGATGCGCTCGCGGCGCTTTGTGACGAACTCGACTGCCGTTATGTCCGCATGGGATCGGCACAGCTTGATGCACCCGAACGCATGGTGGGGTCGAATGACCGCGAGGTGGTCCGTGAGGCAGCCGCATTCCTCATCGCACAGGGGCATCGGCGCATCGGTTTTGTTGCCGGGCCGCGCGGATTCCGATCGGCGTTCGAACGACGCGCTGGCCTCGATGCGGCCTTTTCCGCTGCTGGTATCGAATTGCCCGAAGCATTGGTTGCCGAGGGGAGTTATCGGTTCGAGTCGGGCGTTGCGGCAGGCCACCGGTTGCTTGATGCCGTCCCGCGCCCGACGGCGATCCTGTCATCCAATGACGAGATGGCTGCGGGTGTACTTCATGCGGCGCGCGAACGCGGCCTCGACGTGCCGCTCGATTTATCGATTGTCGGGTTCGATGACACGGCTATTGCCGCGCATTTGTGGCCGCCGCTGACGACGATCCGTTGGCCGATTGCTGATATGGCGCGTGCTGCGGCATTCAAGTTGCTCGCCGACACGCCTGACGCGGATCCGGCGGTGGCAGCACCTTCGATCTTCCCCTCGTCACTCATCCAGCGGGCTTCGGTTGCGCCGCCACCAAGTTGATCCTTGTCTGAATTGATGACACCGGTTACCAGATCGTTTGATATTTGACCGGCAGGAACGGAGAGACGCATGTTCGAACGCACCTATTACGCAACGCATCCCGACATGATGGAGTGCGTTTCCAACGACGAACTGCGCGACCGCTATTTGATCGGCGGCCTGTTCCGCATTGGCGAGTGTGTTTTGAATTACACCCATGCTGACCGGTTCGTGATCGGCGGCGCTGCTGTCGGCGATGCACCGGTGTTGCTTCCGACACAGACAGAACCGCCGTCGGCAGTCGGGCATCCGTTCCTCGAGCGGCGCGAACTCGCGGTCGTGAATGTCGGCGTGGTTGAGGGTGTTGTGACGGTCGACGGCGAGACGTTCACGCTTGGCAACAAGGACTGTCTGTATGTCACAATGGGGGCAAAGGACGTGGTGTTCTCCGGGGCAGGCGCAAGGTTTTACCTCGCATCGTGTCCGGCGCACAAAGCATTTACAACGCGCAAGCTTGGCATTGCCGATGCCAATGCGCTGGCGCGCGGCAGCCTAGAGGAATCAAACGAGCGGACGATTTACCAGCTGGTCATCCCCGGCATTTGCGATTCGGCGCAGCTGGTGATGGGCCTGACGGTGCTCAATCCGGGATCGGTGTGGAACACGATGCCGCCGCACATTCATGAGCGGCGTAGCGAGATTTATTTCTACTTCGAACTCGACGGCCCGAACGACCGCGTGTTCCATTATATGGGCGAAGGCGAAGCGATGCGGCACATCGTCATGGCGAACGAAGAAGCTGTCATCTCGCCACCATGGTCGGTCCACATGGGTTCGGGCACCAAAGCCTACGCGTTCATCTGGGCAATGGCGGGCGAGAACCAGGATTATACCGACATGAACGTCCTCGACATTTGCCAGCTGGCATGAGCGTGCCATTCGACCTGACGGGCCGGGTTGCGGTCGTCACGGGCGCGAACACCGGTATCGGGCAGGGGATTGCGGTCGCACTGGCGGCAGCGGGCGCCGATGTTGCGTGCGTCGGGCGCAGTCCATGCGACGAGACGGTCACCAAAGTGCAGTTGCTGGGTCGGCGGGCGCTGTTCATCGCGGCCGATCTGTCGACCATCGAACCTGTGCAGCGCATTGTGGATGAAGCTGTGGAAAAGTTCGGCGCTATGGATATTCTGGTCAACAATGCGGGCATCATCCGGCGCGCCGATGCAGTCGATTTCAGCGAAGCTGATTGGGACGCAGTGGTGGACACCAATCTGAAATCGGTGTTCTTTCTGTGCCAGGCGGCGGGGAAACACATGATTGCGAGCGGGCACGGCAAAATCATCAACATCGCATCGATGCTGAGCTTTCAGGGCGGCGTCCGCGTGCCAAGTTATACCGCGTCGAAATCGGGCGTGGCGGGGCTGACAAAGCTGCTTGCCAACGAATGGGCGGCCAAGGGCA
>JANOZQ010000031.1:0-2255 GCA_031429555.1 Sphingomonas sp.
ATCGTCGTCATCGCCTCGCACCAGCCTATCGCCGTCGATGGCGCACAGACATTGGTTCTAGGATGATATGGATGCTCATCCGGCGCGATCTGGCGCGGTCTTTCCGCAGTGGCGGTATTGCGTTGCCGGTCGCGTTCTTCCTGCTGGTGGCGACACTCTATCCGTTCGCGGTTGGCCCCGATGGCCCGTTGCTCGCCAAGACCGGTGGCGGCGTGCTCTGGGTTGCGGCTCTCCTTGCGGCGCTTCTCCCCGTTGATCGCCTGATCGCGCCCGATGTCGAGAGCGGCGTCCTCGACCAGTTTGCGGTGCGCGGCATTGCTGACGAGATCGTCGCCATTGCCAAGATCGCCGCGCACTGGCTCGGCTTTGGTCCTGCGCTGATGCTTGCTGCGATTCCCGCTGCGGCGTTGCTTCGCCTTGATGGCGCGACGCTGATGACGGTCGAGATCGGGCTGCTGCTCGGCACCCCCGGCCTGGCGGCTTTGGGCGTAATGACTGCAAGCCTGACCAGCGGTCTGCGCGGTGCCTCGGCACTGACGGGCCTGCTGATGCTCCCGCTGGCCATTCCGATCCTTATCTTTGGTGCCGGAAGTCTTGGCCCCTCGGGCGTCGGCGGGCTGAAATTATTAGCGGCGGCGTCGTTGCTGCTCGTCGCGATTGCGCCGTTTGCAACGGGCGCAGCGCTTAGGGGTTTGCGCGACTAGACGACCACCGCGCCCAGATTGCGGTCGGCAAGGCCAGCCCCCGTGCTTCCTCGCGCACCGCCAGTTCCCCCGCCTCGACCCTCCCCGGCAGATCGCCAAACGCCTGTCGCATCAGCTCGCCAATCGCCAGCGCCGACATCCTGATCGCATAGACAGTCAGGAACACGAACGCCGACCGCTCATCGACCAGCGCGCGGCAGTTCGCGACCAATGCCGCCAAGTCGCTTTCCAGCCGCCACACTTCGCCTTCGGGCCCACGGCCATATTTGGGCGGGTCAAGGATGATCCCGTCATAGCGCCGTGCGCGCCGCACTTCGCGCGCAGTAAACTTGGCGGCATCATCGATCAGCCAGCGGATCGGCTTGTCGGCCATCCTTGACAACATGGCATTGGCTTTGGCCGCTTCGACCGATTTCTTCGACGCATCGACATGGACGACCGATGCGCCAGCATGCGCCAGCGCCAGCGTGCCCACGCCGGTGTAACCAAACAGGTTCAGGCACTCTGACTGCGCAGTCAGTTGCGATTTGGCCCAATCCCAAACCGGCATCATGTCGGGAAAAAAACCCAGATGGCGGAACGGCGTCGTCTGTGCGGTGAAGGTCAACCCGTCCCAATGCAACGGCCAGCCACCCTTTGGCACAGCCCGCGCAAAGTCCCACCGCCCGCCGCCGTCTTCATCCGATCCCGGCACGAATTCGCCATCCGCATCCCAAATTGCCTGCGCGGGGGGCCACATCGCTTGCGGTTCGGGGCGGATGAATTTGTGCGGACCGTAGCGCTCGAACTTACGGCCATGTCCGCTGTCAATCAGGCCATAGTCCGCCCACGGTTCGCCGGTTAGCGTAAGGAGATTCACGCCGACCGTTCGAAAACATAACCCCGTACGGCCTCGAGCGTCGCGGGTAAGCTGTCAAAACGTTCCTCGCGATCAAACAAACCCGACAAGCGCTGCGGCAACGAAGGCCGAACGCCGGTGGCGCGTTCCACGGCATCGCGGAACTTGGCGGGGTGCGCGGTGGCCAGCGTCACGACGGGGACATCAAGCTCCACCTGACGCGCAGCGGCCAAACCAATCGCCGTATGCGGATCGAGCACGACTGACGCATTCTCGTGCGCCCAGCGCATGGCCATTGCCATGCCATCGCCATCAATCCGCGCACTGGAGAACAATGCCGCTGCGCCTGACGCCTGCGCGTTGGTCAGCGTCATCGCCTTCGACGCTTCAAACCCCGCCATCTGCGCCGCCGTTGCCGCACCATCGCGCCCGCCGAGATCGAACAACAAACGCTCGAAATTCGAACTCACCTGAATATCCATTGATGGCGTTGCGGTCGGCGTGACCGTCCCGCATGAATAATCACCGCTCGAAAGCGCGCGATGCAGGATGTCGTTGACGTTGGTCGCAACGATCAACCGCGCGACCGGTAGGCCCATTTTCGCCGCGACATAGCCCGCAAAGACATCACCAAAATTGCCCGTCGGCACACTGAATGCCACTGGCCGCTCGGGCGCGCCGAGACGGACAGCCGCGTAGAAATAATAGACCAC
>JANOZQ010000032.1:0-7145 GCA_031429555.1 Sphingomonas sp.
GATTTCGGGCATGATGTGGTGTGTGTCGATTTGGATCAGGGAAAGATCGACGCACTGCTCGGGGGCAAGATGCCGATTTTCGAGCCGGGGCTGGCCGAACTGGTGATGGGCAATGTCGCGGCGGGGCGACTATCGTTTACCGCAAGCCTTGCCGCCGCCGCCACGGATGCCGATGCTATTTTCATTGCCGTAGGAACGCCGTCGCGGCGGGGCGACGGCCATGCGGACTTGAGCTATGTGTTCCAGGCGGCGCGCGACATTGGCGCGGTTATCAAGATACCGACCGTGGTGGTGACGAAATCGACAGTGCCGGTGGGGACGGGCGATGAAGTCGAGCGTATCCTGCGCGAAGTCGCGGTTGGCGTTGACATTGCGGTTGTTTCAAACCCCGAATTCCTGCGTGAAGGCGCGGCCATCGGCGATTTCAAGCGGCCCGACCGTATCGTGATCGGGTGCGAAGACGCGCGCGCCGAACAGGTGATGCGCGATGTTTATCGCCCGTTGTCGCTGGGGCAGGCACCGCTAATGTTCACCGGACGACGGACGGCGGAACTGATTAAGTATGCCGCCAACGCATTTCTGGCGACCAAGATCACGTTTATCAACGAGATTGCCGACTTGTGCGAAGAGGTCGGCGCGGACGTGAAGGACGTGTCGCGCGGGATCGGCCTCGACAACCGGATCGGGTCAAAGTTTCTGCACGCGGGGCCGGGCTATGGCGGGTCGTGTTTCCCGAAAGATACACTGGCGCTGCTCAAGACGGCGGACGACCACGGCGTGCCGATGCGGATTGTCGAAGCAACGGCGGCGGTCAACGACAGTCGCAAACGCGCGATGGGGCGCAAGATTATCGCGGCAATGGGCGGCGAAGTGCGCGGCAAGTCTGTCGGCATATTGGGACTGACCTTCAAGCCGAATACAGATGACATGCGCGATGCACCCGCGCTAGCGATTGTTCAGGCGCTGATCGATGCGGGGGCGAGCGTCAAAGCCTATGATCCCGAGGGTATGGACCTTGCCGCGCCGATGATGCCAGCAGTCACAATGTGCAAAGATGCCTATGCCGTCGCGGATGGCGCGGATGCGGTGGCGATTGTCACTGAATGGGATGCGTTCCGCGCACTGGACCTGGTGCGAATGGGCGCAATGATGAACGAAAAAATTCTGGTCGACCTGCGCAACATTTACGAGGCCAAGGATGTTATCCGTTCGGGCTTCACCTATCATTGCATAGGCCGCCCGGTCTGATTTAACGGGAGTGCACCATGCGCAGCGCGGTTTTAATGGTTCTGGCTCTTGGCGGGTGCAGCACGATCGTGCCGCAAACAACGGCCCCCAACGACATTATGGCAAAGCTGACGGCGGCGGACGGCAGTGATCGCGGACAGGCCATATTGCGGATTTCGGACGGCAGAATGCGGCTGACCGTCAACGCCGTTGGCCTGACACCCGGCCCGCGCGGCATTCATATCCATGAAGTGGGTCGGTGCGACGCGCCCGGCTTCGTGACGGCCAAGGGGCACTGGAACCCGGCAATGAAAGCACATGGTCGCGACAATCCGATGGGTGCGCATGACGGCGACCTGACAAATCTCATGGTCGGCGCTGACGGACGCGGTACGGCGAGCTTGGATGTGCCGGGCTCCGTTGCCGCGCTGCTCGACGCCGATGGCGCATCGGTTCTGATCCACGCCGATGCCGATGATTATCGGACGGACCCCAGCGGGAATTCGGGTGCGCGCATTGCCTGCGGCGTGCTGACTGTGCCTTAAATCGGCTCGCCGGCGGCGCGGGCGCGTTCGACGATGGTTGTTTCGGCATCGGGGACGCTGCGATATCCGAAAAACAGCAGAGCCAGCGATATTGGCACCACACAAAGAAGCGACAGCATGCCAGTGCTGAGACTGCCGCTCATTGTCGAGACAATGCCCGCGAGAGATGGTCCAAGCCCAAGACCGATCATTGCATTGCCAAGAAAAAAGGTCGCCGTCGCGGTGCCGCGCATGCGTGGCAGAACGAGGTCCTGCGTCGTCGCAGCCGACGGGCCAAGCGCCGCGCTGAGGAGTATGCCGGTAATAAAGTGCAGACTGTAATAAAGCGGCAGGCTTTCGGTCGTGTAGGTCAACAGGTAGAACGGCACGTGGAGGATGAGGCCAGCCGCGATCACGATGATGCGACCGTTTGGCCGCGTTCGCCGTAACCGGTCTGAAATTCGACCGCCCGAAACGACGCCGATGAAGCCACTGAGCGCGCCGCCGCCGCCCATGAAAAATCCGACAGCTTCCTTGGTGCCATACCACGGCAGCGGCTGCCCTGCGTCGATCAGCGGTTGAACCCACGTCCGTATGGCATAGGGCGCGCCCCAGAATGATGCCGAATAGGCAATGAAGGCAATCAGCCCATAGCCAAGCGCAACCTGAAGAAACGCAGGCGTGCCCCAGATCAGTTTGAACGTGACGGGATCGCGGCCGCGCAGCGCGCCGACCCAGGAGAAGACGGCATAGATGCCGATGCCGATTGCGATCCATTGCGGAACATTGCCGGTAATCTGGATCAGCACCCATGCGATTGCGCCGCAAAGGATCGCAAAACCGAGATTGATCGCCAACGCTGCCGCACCGCGCCTTGCGGCACCGATGAGCGTCAGCGGCGGGATGATCGTCAGCAATTCGGCAAAGAAATCGGCGAACGGGCGTTCGGCAGTCGGCGTGACAATGCCGTCCGAGATACCACGCACGGGTTCGCGCAGGGTGCTGACCCAGAAAGCGAGGAGGATGCCGGGCGCACCGACGGCCATGAACGCTGCTTGCCAGCCGACAAGGCCCAGCGGTCCGCCGCCGGGATAGGCCGCGTTCCACTGGCCGACAACAAGCGCGCCGATGCCCAGCGACAATCCGCCGCCGATGTATAATCCCGACGAATAGATCGCGAGCGCCGTTGCCCGCTGCGCTTTGGGAAACCAGTCGGATAGCAGTGAATAGGCCGACGGGCTTGCTGTCGCTTCACCGATGCCGACGCCGATGCGCGCTGCGGTCAGCTGAAGCGGTGTTTTTGCAAATCCCGACAGCGTCGTCATGACCGACCAGAGACCAAGGCCAACGGTCAACAGCCGGACCCTGTGCCAGTTATCGGCCAGCCTTCCCAGGGGAATGCCGAACAGCGCATAGAACACACCGAACGCCGTACCGTACAGAAAGCCGAGATAGGCGTCGGTGATGCCGAGATCGCGCTTCACGTCTTCGGCCAGGATGCTCAGAATCTGGCGATCAATGAAGTTGAAAACATAGACCAGAACGAGGACGCCAAGCGCATACCATGCATAGCGCGGGCTGGCGCGCGTCTCGATCGGCTCGGTCATGGTCATCCTCTTATTTTCCCCTTGGCTAATCGAGACATCGACAATCGACAAGCGGCCGATTGCGTTTATGTCGTGTTTTGCTTGAAAGTCGCCCCGAAACCCCCAATATCTCATCTGTCCGGCGATGGTCGCCGGGTAGAGGAGTATGTTTCGATGGCCAATTGGTCCGATCCCCGTATGACCGCCGGCGCGGCCGCGCCGTCACTCGGTGCCCGCGACGCTGCATATGATGCGGGTCTGCGGTCCTATATGTTGTCTGTTTACAACTACATGGCGTCTGCCGTCTTGTTGACCGGCGTCGTCGCCATGGTGTTCGCCAGTTCAGGCTTTGCCGCGCAGGTGCTGAACACACCGCTCAAGTGGGTGATCATGCTGGCGCCGCTCGGCTTTGTTTTCGCGCTGAGCTTTGGCATCAACAAAATGTCGACCGCGACCGCACAGGCTGTGTTCTGGGCATTTGCCGTTGTCATGGGCTTGTCGATGTCGTCGATCTTCCTGATCTACACAGGGACGTCGATCGCGCAGGCATTCTTTGCGACAGCTGCGGCGTTCGCGGGGTTGAGCTTGTTCGGCTACACGACAAAGCGTGACCTGTCGGCGATGGGCTCGTTCCTGATCATGGGTGTCGTGGGCCTGATCGTCGCGATGCTGCTCAATGCGTTCGTGTTCAAATCGGGCGTCATGGGCCTCGCGATCAGTGCGCTCGGCGTGTTGATCTTCGCTGGCCTCACGGCGTATGATACGCAGCGGATCAAATCGATGTACGCTTATGTGGCGGGCACGGACATGGTGGGGAAGACCGTGATCATGGGCGCGCTGTCGCTCTATCTCGACTTCATCAACATGTTCCAGTTCCTGCTGAGCTTCATGGGAAGCCGCGACTAAGCATTATTTAAGAAACAAGTTGGCCCCGGCAGAGCAATCTGCCGGGGCTTTTTGTATCAGCGCAGATGTGGTGTGCGCTGGGCAATGATAGCGAGCGTCAGCGTCACAACGAGCACCGTGAGGCCAAGCGCAAGCTCGCCGGTGCGGTTGGCAAAGACCCACCCCCAGTCGATGATCAGCCCCGCCATTGCGACCCACAAGAACGGGCGCGCCCAGCGTTTCAGCAATGCAAGACCCAAGCTGCCGATCAGCGCACCGAAAACGCCAATCGCAAAAGCGCCGGTGACCAGTGGTGGCATGACCGGTCCGGCGGACGGCGGGTCCCCTGCGATGACGCCGACATACTGAAGATAGGCGATGACGCCGAGCGCGTTCCACAGAATAGCAATAACGCCAACTATACGAACGATTTTTGCGCTCATTTCAGTCCCCGACTTTTTCCCATGCTGATTATTGCGCCGGCATCAGCGCCATGTCGATGCCCTTTGCCTTTACATAGGCTGGCCGGTCCTTGAGGCCGTCCCAATAGGCTTCGAACGCTGGCCGCTTGTCGATGCTCCCGAACATCAGTCCCCAGCCGACCTGTGATCCGACATAAACGTCGGCCGCGCTGAACCGGTCTCCGGCTATATAGCGCCTGCCCGCGACCGCAGCCTCCAGCCCGTCCATCGCGGCTTCGAAATTGCCGTATCCTGCCATCATCGACTTTTCGGGTGGTACGGTGAAACCGAGCGCTTTGTTGGTAATTGCGGATTCGAGCGGTCCCGCCCCGAAAAACAGCCAGCGGTAATAATCGCCGCGGTGCGCGGGATCGGGGGCCAGCCCTGCTTCGGGGAACGCATCAGCCAGATAGGCGCAGATGGCGGCGCATTCGGTCACGACGACATCGCCATGCTTGATCGCGGGGACTTTGCCCATCGGATTGATCGCCAGATAGTCGGGTGCTTTCATCGTCGTGCCGTAATCGAGCAGCACCTGATCATAGGGTGTGCCGACCTCTTCGAGCATCCAGCGCGCAATCTGACCGCGCGACATGGGGTTGGTGTAGAACGTGAGGCTGGTCATGATTTTCTCCCTTGACGCGAATCGATATTGGAACATAGCATGAACAATGCTGTGTTTAGAAGTCTAAAGGCAAAGGAGCAGGCGATGCGAAATTTTGCGGTATTTTTAGTTGCTATGATAATCGCGGGGCCAGCTGCAGCAACCGACCTTTGCCCCGGAGGCCAGCCTGCGACGATGCGCGTGTCAAAAATCACGCCGACGGGCAGTATGGCCGGTTTCCGCGAGGCTGCGCGTGACCATGCCAACTGGTATCGTGCCAAGGGTCTGCCTGTGACGCAGTTTACGGCGCCCGTACTGGTTTATAGCACCAAAGCCAAAGCGCAGGTCTCATCGGAACGTGAAGTCTTGACGGTGCGGCTTGGCAGTGCCGATGTCCCGCGCGGCAAGAAAGACGCGGGCTGGGCTGCATTCGTGGCTAAATACAAGGCAAACGCAACGATTGTCAGCGAAACGCGGACGTGCTGGCCCAAAGGTGTTTAGCGCCGGATTGGACATGTCCTGTTGATGGCGGTTAGGTTCCGGTTTCTACTACGCAACAGGGAGCGTTTGTTATGGACTGGATGTTGATGCCACTGCGTCGTTATGCCGATTTTTCGGGCCGATCGCGACGCAAGGAATATTGGATGTTCGCGCTGTTCATTCTGATAGTTTACGCCGTTTTGGGCACGTTGTTCTTCATGGGAGCCAACTTTGCGTCGATGGGGAGTGGTGGCGATCCCGAAATTTCGGCAATCGGCTGGATCGCGATTTCGCTTTTCGGTTTGGTCGCGCTGGCCATTTTCATTCCGTCGCTTGCTGTCATTGTCCGGCGGTTGCATGATCAGGATAAATCGGGCTGGTTCATCCTCATCCAGTTCATCCCCTATATCGGCGGGATCATCATGCTCATTTTCATGTGCATCGAAGGGACAAAGGGCGAAAATCGCTTTGGTCCCGATCCCAAGGGCGAGAATATCGCCGACGTGTTTGCCTGAATGACGGCGTGAAGATGTTTGAGACAATCATCACCGATGTCGCGGACGGCATCTTCACGCTGACGCTCAACCGGCCCGACCGGATGAATGCCTTCACCCCGCAGATGATGGCGGAGATGATCGCAGCATTCGACATGGCCGACGCCGACGATGCTGTCCGCGTGGTTATTATTACCGGGGCGGGCAAGGCCTTTTGCGCAGGCGCGGACCTTGCGGGGGGCGGTGCGACATTCGATTATGCCAAGCGGCCCGACAAGCTGGAGCAGGGATCACCGGTCCGCACCGACGGTTCGGTCGATTATGAACACCCCGGTGTGCGCGACAATGGCGGCAAGCTGACGTTGCGCATTTTTGCCTGCAAGAAACCAGTGATCGGCGCGATCAACGGCGCGGCGGTCGGCATTGGCGCGACGATGCAATTGCCGATGGACTTCCGGCTGGCGAGCGAAGCTGCGCGCTTTGGCTTTGTGTTCGCGAGACGGGGGATCGTGCCCGAAGCGGCGTCGAGCTGGTTCCTGCCGCGGCTGGTCGGGATCGGGCAGGCACTCGAGTGGTGTTATTCGGGCCGCGTGTTCGGCGCTGAAGAAGCGTTGGCGGGCGCGCTGGTGCGCAGCGTCCATGCGCCCGAAGACTTGCTCCCCGCCGCGCGGACCTTTGCAAAGGAACTCACCACAGAAAGCGCGCCGGTCTCGGTGGCACTCACCCGCAACATGATGTGGCGGATGATGGGCGCAAACCACCCGATGGACGCCCACCGCCTCGACAGTCGCCTGATCTGGTCACGTGGGAGCAGCGGCGATACAGCCGAGGGGGTTGCGTCTTTCCTCGAGAAACGCACCGCCATTTTCCCCGACAGTGTATCG
>JANOZQ010000033.1:0-3670 GCA_031429555.1 Sphingomonas sp.
GCGCAAGGACGCGGCGTTCGAGAGTCCCGACGTCCGGTCAATCACCACCATCCAATCGGCCAATGTCGCCGTCGGCATGTCGGCGGGCGCAATATCGATGGCCCCGACCAGCGCCGCATTCGACGCCCCGTTGCGCGCCAGGGCTGCCAGCGCTGCAACTTTAAGCAATCGTTGATCGGTCGGGCCATAACCGTCACGTTTCAATCGCCCTTCGACCACGGCTTTCATCGCTTCGATCATGCGTCCCTTCGCCGCATCAGGCACTACAAACCCAGCCTCGGCTGTCATCGACAAGGCATAAGCCGTCAGCGCTTCGGACCCCTGCATCCGCTCAATCGGGAAATAGCGCAGCAAGCCATCGCCATCCATGTAAGTGGGAATCGTTCCAGCCAGACCACCCCACAAACCGGCATCATCCAGCGCCACCGCGCGGCTCAGTTGCTGCTCGAAACAATTATACGGGTACATCGTCATATAGGCCCGCACACCGGCGAGCGGCGGCGCGAGACTGTCCGACAATTTCACATCGACATAACCGCCCGCGAGCGCGCCATTTGGCGGGGCAATCGGAATGCTGGTGCCTGCGCCAACGCGAGTCAGCGTCGCGGCCCAGACTTCAACAGGGACGGCGGGCACGACATCCTGCGACGCCGACAACACATCAACTTTGCCATCCGAAGACTTCGCCTCGACGGTCCAGTCGAGCTTGGTCACACCAGCGGGCGTCGGCAAGTTCCATGTCACGGGCACGGCCCCGCCTGCCGGGATGGTAACGGTCAACGGCTTGCCCACCGCCACCGACGGGTTGACCTTCACAGTGGCCGTAACCTGCATCGGTTTGTCCGATCCGTTGCGCAGCGTGAAGCTCGCGCCAAAGAAATCGCCCGTGCGCACCAGCGGCGGGAGCGCGGAGAAGACTGTCAAATCCTGCGCGGTGCGAACGCTCGTTTCGCCCGTCCCGAACAAGTCGGCCCCCGATGTCGCAATCGCGACCATCTTGAAGGCCGACAGCGACTCGGACAACGGCACGGGAATCCGCGCGCGACCGTTCGCATCGAGTGCAACCCGCCCTTTCCACAGCAAGACAGGCCTGAAATCATCGCGCGTTGCCGCACTCGCATCGCCACCACCGCCGCCGACTTCGACCGCTTTCTTACCATAATGACGCTTGCCAACGACCTGCGTCTGCCCGGTCGCGGTCAATACGTCGAGCGTGCGTTCGCCCATAACGGCCTCGAGCAATTTCCAGCTTTCATTGGGCTGCAATTGCAACAGCGCCTCGTCGACCGCGGCAAAGGCAATCTCCGCTGATGCCGCCGGTTTGCCATTAGGCTGCTTGACCGACACATCGACCGTTGCCGTCTCGCGCACCGCATATTTGGCTTTGTCAGCCTTCACATTGACGGCGAGCGTATGTCCTTCCCAGCCAACCTGAACCTTCGCAATGCCCAGCCGGTAACTCGGCTTGGCAAGATCGACGAGCGCGGTCGGTTCGCCGCCTTCGCGGTTGAAAAACGGCAAATTCCAGCGCCGCGCAAAGTCCGACAGCCACAGCTTGAACCCGCCCACACGTCCGCGCACGGCCATCACCGAGACATAGACATCGGGCGCGTAAGCGGCGGGCATCGGCACCGAAATCACAGGATCCTTGCCCGACAATTCAGTGACAAAACTCGACAACACGCCTTCGCGCTCGACGGTGACCAGCGCGGTGGCCGACCGGAATGGCATCCGCACTTGCAGCTTGGCGGTCTCGCCCGCCTTATAAGATTTGGCTTCGGGGATCACATCCATCCGGTCGCCATTGTCGCCACCGAACCACCAGTCATCCTCACCAGCGAGCCACACGGAGGTGACCGCGCGCGCGACATTGCCGTCGGCGTCCGTGGTCGTCGCAACCACCGTAACATTGCCCGAGACACCGGCATTCATCGTGCACCCGGCCAGCCCCTGCGCGTCGGTCGTGACCGAGCAACTGACGCTGGTGTCAGTCACTTTCTCCTGATTGTCATAGGCATAAAAGCCGCCGATCAGTCGTCGCCGTGCCGTAATCGTTTCGCGGCTGTACAGCGCAACGCTGATCCGCTGTCCTTTCCTGACGCTGCCATCGACACCAATCGCCGCAAATTTCAGCCGCAGATCGGTATCGCGCATCAGCCAGCCATCAGTCTTGACGCCGAGACGCACTGACGCGGGATGCAGCATAATCGAATTGGACGCAGTCAGCGTTTCGCCATTGGCATCCTCATAATCCATTTCGACCGTCATTGCCGTCGTCGCGTCAATCGCCTGATTGATCTCGACCGATGTCTGCGCCGTGCCATCGCTTTTCAGCGTGACGGGTAGGGTCTGCGCCAAGGGGATCGGCTTGTCGGGCGCATTGCCTTCGCCATCGAGGGGCGTGATGCCTTCCTTCACGGCATCACCGCCAAAGCTCCAGCCATCCCACCCCTCGGGTGCGCGTTCACTCGTGCTGAACGCTGTGCGGATCGCGACCGGCAAGTTCGACGCCCCGCCGCCCGACAAATACCCAACGAACAGGTTGAGCGGCACGGCGGTGGGCCGCACAACGGCATCCTTCGGCCCGCTGATCGTCGCGCGCATCGTCGGCAAGCGGAACTCGTCCACGCGCACCGACTGGCCAGTGTAGATTGTCCGTTCGCCCACAATAACGCTCAAATCATAATCACCCATCGGTGCGGCTTTGGGGGCCGTCCAGCTGCTTTCTGCGACGCCATCCGGACCGATCTTAATCGGCTGGTCAAACTGCGTATCCGATCCGCGATGCTGGAGGCGCAATGTCCCCTCGAGCCCTTCGGCAAAGACGAAGCCACTGCCCACCGGACGCCGCAAAATATGCTTCATGCTCACTGTATCGCCCGCTTTCATGAGCGACCGGTCAAAAATCGTATGGAGAATATCGTCCTTCGCCGAATAGCCATAGGGCAGGTCGAAATCATAGGGGCGGATGCCCTCACCCCATGTCGTCATCGTGAAGCTGAAATCATCGCCAGCGCGGGCGGAGATCATCAGCGGCGGTGTCGAACTTTCGCATGACCCGTAAGTCTCGGGATCGACCAGCGCACCGCCAACCGCCACGCGGCCTTGCGCATCAGTCGTTCCGGTGGCCAGCGTTTCGCCCGAACAACTATCGGTCACGCGCACTGCCGCGCCTGATACAGGCTTTCCTGTGTCCAGCGCCGTCACCCACGCGAGCGAGCTCTCGCGGCCCCATTTGAAATGCACTGCCATGTTGGTGACCAGCGCCCCAGCCGCCACATAGCGTGGCACGTTGCGTCCGAGCAGGGCATTGCCCAACACCGGACTGGCCAGCTCGACCACATAGAATCCGGGCTTCGTCAGCGGGATGCCGACCACTTCAAATTCTTTCCCCACACCTGGAAGCCCGAGTTTCAGCGCATTGCCTTGACCCTCAAGCAATGGCTTGCTGCCGGTATAGTTGACAGTGACTGCCTTGCCCTTCGGCCCTTCCTCGCGAAAATCATTGTCGTCGGCGTCATCCAGCTTGCGAAGCCATTCGGCGACCTGCCCGTCCGAGCCCCCAGACCCATTGGCAACTTTCAAGCTCGCTCCGCCCACGCTCATCGTCCGCTGCGCCAGTTGCGGCTCGACCGCGCGGACGGTCACAGGCAACACCCCGCCTTCCTTT
>JANOZQ010000034.1:0-3903 GCA_031429555.1 Sphingomonas sp.
CGGATCAGCGCCGGGTCTTCGCCGCGCGGATTGTCGTCGGTGACGATCACGCGGTCGGCCATGGCTTCGGCGATCAAACCCATTTCGGGGCGTTTGCCCTGATCGCGGTCGCCGCCTGCACCCATCACGAGGATCAACCGACCGACGGCATGCGGCTTCAGCGCCGAAATCGCCGCTGCCAAAGCATCGGGCGTATGGGCATAATCGACATAGACCGGCGCACTAGTGCGGCTGATAACGGCACGCTCCAGCCGCCCGCGCACGCCCTGAACGCGCCCCAGATTGGCCAGCGTCGTTTTGACATCACCGCCCGTCGCAACGACCAATCCGGCGGCGACCAGCGCATTGGCGCATTGATAGGCGCCGATCAGCGGCAGGTTGATCTTATGCTCGACGCCTTCATGCGAAACGACCAGTTTTTGCCCGAGTTGCGTGGGCACACGCGACTGGAGGCGGATTGTTCCGCCACGCGTGCCCACACCGACCAGCCGTAGTCCCCGCTCTCTCGCCAGGTCGATCACGCGATCCGATGCTTCGTCATCCTGCCAGACCACCACGGACCCGTCGACATCGACGACTTCGGAAAAAAGTCGCAATTTGGCCGTGAAATAGGCCGCCATGTCGCCGTGATAATCGAGGTGATCACGGCTGAGATTGGTAAAAGCGGCAGCCTGCACCGGCAACCCTTCGGTGCGATACTGGTCGAGCCCGTGGCTCGATGCCTCGAACGCGGCGTGGGTCACCCCCTCGCGCCGCAACCCCGCCATATTCGACAGAAAGGTCACGATGTCGGGCGTGGTCAGCCCCGTCATGACACGCTCGTCAGCGGTGGTCACGCCCAGAGTCCCGATGCTCGCGGCATGATGCCCCGCCATGCGCCACAGCTGGCGGGTCAGTTCGACGGTTGAAGTCTTGCCATTGGTACCCGTGACCGCGACGGTTGTTTGCGGGAACGGGGCAAAAAACTTCGCGGCAAACAACGCAAAGTCGCGGCGCGGCTCATCGGACGTGACATGCACGGCACCGTCGACCGTCGGCCCGTGACACGAGACAATCGCAACCGCCCCCGCCTTCACGGCGTCGTTTATAAAGTCCTCGCCATTGAACCGTGCGCCCCGGAACGCACCGAACACGGTGCCCGGCGCGACTTTGCGGTGGTCGATGGCGAACCCCGTCACATCAGCGGTTGCATCCGTGTCGAGGAGCGCACCCAGCCGCATCAGCGCTCACCCTTGGGTTTCCAGAGCAGCGGCGTCATTTCGGACAGATTGGCTTCGCGGTTGACGTCGGGTGTTACGCCAAGCAATGGCCCGATCCGCGACACGACCTTGCTGACGACCGGAGCCGACACCCAGCCCGCCGTGCGCTGCCCTGCGCTTTCGGCGCTGCCCTTGGGCTCGTCGAACATGACAATGATGACATAGCGCGGCGCATCCATCGGGAACGCACCGGCGAACGTCGAGACAGTGGAGTGCCTGGCATAGCCGCCTGCCCCCGCTTTTTCGGCCGTCCCGGTCTTGCCACCGACACGCAGTCCGTCGGCATTCGCCTTGCGTCCCGTCCCGTCGAGCACAACCATCCGCAGCATCGCGCGCATCCGGTCACTCGTGCCTTGGCTGAACACGCGCGACCCCTTCGGTGCCTTGCCGGGTTCGATCTTCATCAGCGTCGAAGGCCGCCAGATACCGCCATTGACCAGCGCGGCATAAGCATTGGCCAGATGCAGCGGCGTCACAGCAATACCGTGGCCATAACCCGTGGTCATCACCGTCGCGCGGCCCCAGTCCGACGGCCAGATCGGCCGACCACGCTCCTTCAGTTCGATGTCGGGCGCCGTATCGAAATGCAGCGTGCGGAACAGGCTTTCCATCCGCGCCTGACCCAGCTGATCGGCGATACGCGCCGTCACAATGTTCGACGAATGCACCAGCGCTTCGGGGACATTCAACCAGCGGCCCGAGGGATGGTCATCCTTGATCCGGAACCGCCCGACCGCGACCGGCTGCGTCGCATCATAACGCTTGGCCAGCGACGTGACGACACCGGCATCCATCGCCTTGGCAAAGGTCAGCGCCTTGAACGTCGACCCCAGCTCGTAAACACTTTGCGTCACATTGTTGCGCCGCGAATCATCGCTCGCTTCGCCCGGCTTATTGGGATTAAACACGGGGAGCGAAGCCATCGCAATCAGCTCACCGGTGTGGACGTCAAGGACAAGGCCGGTCGCCCCCTTCGCTTGCTGATCGACCATGCCTGCGCTGAGTTCGCTCTCCATCGCAGCCTGAACGCGCGAGTCGATGGAAAGAGCCACGGGCTTGCCGCGCGTCAGCGGATTGGTCAGCCGCTCCTCAAGCACGCGCTCCATGCCGGTCACGCCGCGCCCGTCAAAATCGGTAAAGCCAAGTGCGTGCGCCGCCAGCGTCGTCTGCGGATAAAGCCGTTCGGGCTCGCGCGCATAACCCATCGCTGGTTCGCCCAGCGCATTCACTTTGGCGACCAGATCGGGCAGCGCCCGGCGGCGCAAATACGTGAAGCGGACCTTTGATTGCAGGATTGCGAGATATTCGGCTTCGCTGCGTTCGGGCATCAGCGCGGCGAGTTTCGGCGCCAGATCTTCGGGATCGTTGAGCAGCTTGTTCGCATGGATACCGATCGACCACGCATCGATTGTCCGCGCGAGCACCTGTCCGTTGCGGTCAACAATATCACCGCGCTTCGGGTTAAGACTTGCCGCGCCCGCGGTGGCGTTGGCATCGGTCGATACCGACAGCCACAAAAGCCTCCCCGCTATCATCGTCACCGCGGCCATAAACAGCAGCATCAATATCATAAGCCGCTGATGTGCGACGACCAGCGACGCCTGTCGCTGGCCTTGGGCACGAATCCGCGGCGGTTGGGCGATCAGTGTGGTCACGGGCGTGTGCGGCTCTCCAGTTGGGCAATCTTCGCAATGTCACGCGACGAAACAGTCGTGATCATCGCGACACGCTGTGCCTTCGCTTTGGGCTTGACGGGCTGCGTTGCCACAGCAGCAACGACCGTTTTCGATACGATATCGTCAGGGATCGACGGCACGGTAACATCCACAGGTTTGGGCACGGCGACCGACGCCATCATCGGCGGCGGTGCATTGGGCGTGCTGCGTTTGGCATCGAGATCGAGTGCAACCAGCTGCGCGCCATTGTTGACGAACTGCGTCGCTTTGGGGGCCGACAGCGCCAGCACTTCGCCGTTCCAGCGCTCGAGCTGACGAAGCGAGGCACGCGTCCCCATTTCGGTCTGCAACTGGCGCACTTCGCGCTGCGCCGCATTGATCTGCGCTTCCACCGCTTCCAATTTGCCGCGTTCGACGGCGACTTGCAGCGAGATCAGATAGAGAAATGTCGCCGCAATCGCGACCATCGCGACCCAGCCGACAGCTTTGAACCGTTGCACAATCATGAAGCGACACTTTCGGTTGAGGTCCAGGTGGGCGCGGTCGTCCGCAGGGCAGAGCGTAACGTTGCCGACCGCGCACGCGGGTTGCGGGCAATCTCCGCGGCGGAAGCACGAACGGGTTTTGCCACACGCTCGAATGTCGGCTTCGGCCCATCGGCGCGCATCGGCAGGTGCCGCGATCCGGCAGGCTCGCCGCCTGACCGCGACCGCATGAAATTTTTCACCAGCCGGTCCTCGAGGCTGTGAAACGTCACCACTGCGAGCCGCCCACCGGGTTTCAGCGCGCGTTCGGCGGCGTCAAGCCCGTCCTCGAGTTCGCCGAGTTCGCGATTGATATGCATGCGGATCGCCTGAAACGTCCGCGTTGCCGGGTCTTTCTTCTCGTGTGCTTTGTGCCCCAGTGCACGGCGGACAACGTGGGCCAGCTGCCCTGTTGTCGTCAGCGGACGCGCCGCCACAATGGCG
>JANOZQ010000035.1:0-3119 GCA_031429555.1 Sphingomonas sp.
TACCTCCACCCCGAGAACAAGCTTCGCGCCTCGATCCTCGCCGACCCCGCCTTCACGCGGCGCAATACGAAGGACAATACGCCGAGCGTGCTCCACGTCGAGATGGTGCCGGGCGCGACCGTGCGCATCGATGTCGCGGCAAAGGGCGGCGGTAGCGAGAACAAGTCGAAATTCAAGATGCTCAATCCGTCGGACAGCATCGTCGATTGGGTGCTCGAAATGGTGCCGCAAATGGGCGCAGGTTGGTGCCCGCCGGGGATGCTTGGGATCGGTATTGGCGGGACGGCCGAAAAAGCGATGATACTCGCCAAGGAAAGCCTGATGGGCGACATCGACATGGCGTCGCTGAAAGCGCGCGGGGCGGGCAACGACACTGAGCGGATGCGCATCGAGATATTCGACCGTGTCAATGCGCTGGGCATCGGCGCACAGGGGCTGGGCGGATTGGCGACGATCCTCGACGTGAAGATCGAAAGCTGGCCGACGCATGCGGCGTCGAAGCCCGTGGCGATGATCCCCAATTGCGCCGCGACGCGCCATGCGCATTTCACTTTGGACGGATCGGGGCCGGTGTTCCTCGAACCGCCCCGCTTGAGCGAATGGCCCAACGTCAACTGGACGCCCGACAAGGCCGCAATCCGCGTCGATCTCGATACGCTGACGCCAGCGATTGTGGCCAGCTGGAAACCCGGCGACCGCCTGTTGCTCAATGGCAAGATGCTGACGGGCCGCGATGCCGCGCACAAGCGCATTCAGGATATGCTGGGAAAAGGCGAACCGCTGCCGGTATCGTTCAAGGGCCGCACGATCTATTATGTCGGTCCGGTCGATCCCGTGGGCGATGAAGTGGTCGGCCCCGCTGGCCCCACAACAGCCACACGGATGGACAAGTTCACCGAGATGATGCTCGCTGAAACCGGCCTGATCGCCATGGTCGGCAAAGCGGAGCGCGGCCCCGCCGGGATCGATGCGATCCGCAAGCATAAGGCAGCCTATCTGATGGCGGTCGGCGGTGCGGCCTATCTCGTCGCGCGCGCGATCAAGGCGTCGCGGGTCGTCGGCTTTGCAGACCTTGGCATGGAAGCGATTTACGAATTCACGGTCGAGGATATGCCCGTGACGGTAGCTGTCGATGCAACGGGGGAGTCGGTTCACAAGACGGCACCGCTGGTGTGGCAGAAGAATATTGCAGATGAACGGTTGCTGGAAACCACATGACCTTCACCCCCACACGCAGCGCCGGCCTCGCGCGGCTGAATGATTTCGTGCCGCGCGCGGGGCGGATTTATGCCGATGGGCGCAATGCCGATCACGGGCCGGATGCACGCAGCAATGTTTCACTGCTCTCACCCTACATCCGCCACCGGCTGGTCACCGAGGAGGAAGTTGTGGCGGCGGTCCTAGCGCGGCATTCGGGCGCGGTGGCCGAAAAGTTCGTGCAGGAAGTTTTGTGGCGGACATACTGGAAAGGGTGGCTCGAAATGCGGCCCGACGTTTGGACGCGGTTCGTGGCCGAACGCGATGCGCTCGAGCGCGGCAGCGGCCTGATGAAGGCCATTGCAGCCGCCGAAGCCGGCACCACCGGGATCGAGGGGTTTGACGACTGGGCACGCGAACTGGTCGAGACTGGCTACCTCCACAATCACGCGCGCATGTGGTTTGCGTCGATCTGGATTTTCACGCTGCGGTTGCCGTGGACGCTGGGCGCGGATTTTTTCCTGCGCCATCTGGTCGATGCCGATCCGGCGTCGAATACATTGTCTTGGCGCTGGGTCGCGGGGTTGCAGACCGCGGGCAAAAGCTATCTCGCGACGGCTGACAACATCGCGCGTTATACCGGCGGGCGATATTCGCCCAAAGGGTTGGCGCGCGAAGCGATCGCCTTGACCGAGGTACCGATTGGCAAAGCGATGCCGATTGCGGCCCTGCCAGCCATTGACACCCGCACGCCTGCTCTGCTTGTCTTGACCGGTGAAGACCTTCACGCCGAAGGCCTGTTGGCAAAAAGCACAAACGTTCGCGCGGTTCTCGCAGCGCCGGTTGTTAATGATTGGCCATGGGGTGCCAAAGCAACAGCATTTGTTTCCGCTGCGACTGACGACGCGCGCGAGCGGGCGGGGAAACACTTCAACTGCAAGACGGGCATGGCTGCATTGGATGCAAATGCCATTATCGCTGCTGCCGGTTCGGCAAAAGCCAAAGCTGTTTTGACTGCCTATGCGCCCGTCGGCCCGGTTGCCGATGCGTTGGCCGCAATCGAGCCTGCCCTTAACGCGGCGGGACTGTCGCTTGTCCGTGTCCGCCGCGATTGGGACAGTGCATTCTGGCCGTCTGCGACCAAGGGATTTTTTCCCTTCAAGGAACGCATCCCATCGTTGCTGAGCGAAATGGGGATGCGTTTTTAACCGAGGATCACCGGCCGCGCGCCAGTTGTTCCTCGACGGCTGTATAGGCTGATCGTCCCTTTGGCGCATTGTCGGGCACGGCGGTCGCAAAGAAGGCGACGCCCGTGCCGCTGGCCCGATCAATCCAAAGGCCCGAACGCAGGCCGTAAGCCTCTCCGGCATGACCGATCCGCCGTTTACCATCACCGAATATGTCGTCGTTGCAGGTTGCGGGCTTGGTCGCGAGTTGCTGAACCGCCAGACCGTAGCTGCAGTAAAACCCGCGTTCGCTGTCGCCGTTGGTGCCGTCATAGGACCACTGGGGCGCCGTCATCGTGGCAAGCGACGCGCGCGACAGAAAGCCTTTGCCGTCTTTCAGGAACATCTGTCCGATCTTTGCCAAGCCGCGCGCCGAAATGCGCAAGCCGCCTTGTGGTGAAAAGAGCGCGCCATTGTCGCCGGGGCGATAGCCGCTCAAGTCGCAGCCGGGGCTGTCGGTGAACACTGGGCAGGGCGGTTGTTTGCCCTGCAAGTCATCGCCGCGTACGCTGCCGTCGGCATGATAGAGGACGACGGCGCGAGCGACTTGCGCGTCGCTGCATGTCGGCCAATTGAAACAGGCCTCGACGCCGAGCGGTTTCAGGACGAGGCGCTGCATCAGGGCATCGAAGCGCTCGCCGCTGACTTGTTCCATGATGCTGCCGATGACGGGAAAGTTGAGGTTCGAATAAGTGA
>JANOZQ010000036.1:0-2064 GCA_031429555.1 Sphingomonas sp.
CATTCAGCAGGCAACCGACATGGCACGTTCGATGGTCATGGAATATGGCATGAGCGCAAAGCTCGGTTGGCTGCGTTACCGAGACAATCAGGACGAGGTTTTCCTTGGCCACAGTGTCGCGCGGTCGCAGAATGTGTCCGAGGAAACCTCGCGGCTGATCGATCAGGAAATCCGCGTCCTTGTCGAGGAAGGCGAAGCCACCGCAAGGCAAGTGCTGACCGACAATCTCGACCAGTTGCACAAGCTGGCCGAAGCATTGCTCGAATATGAAACATTGTCAGGTGACGAATCAAAGCGTGCGATTGCGGGCGAACCTATCGAGCGCGACAAGGATCGTGGCAAGGGCCCGGCAGCCATCGTTGGCGGATCATCTATTCCCAAGTCGAAGCGGCCCAAGGGCGGCATCGGCGGTCCAGCGGCAGCGGGCGCTTAGGCCTTGCGCCGGGGGGCCATTGCTATCACAGGATTTGCGCTGCTGTCGTCACCGGTAGCAGCGCAAGCCATGACCGTTGCCGAGTTTCTGGGCAAGGCCGAAGCGTTGCAAGCACGCGGGTTCACAGCAATGTTTTCGTCCGACATCGGCCTGCTCAAGACCGAAATCAAAAATGCTTCGGTCGCCTATCGCGCCGATATTGCGGCAGGCAGACCGCCGCAGAGCTGCCCGCCTCCACTCGGCACGGTTAAAACGAGTTCGGACGAACTGCTTGCCGCATTCCGAACGGTGCCTGCGGCGGACCGCACAAGGCTAAGCGTTCGTGCGGCCTTCGCCAACTATATGGCAAAACGCTTTCCCTGTCGCTGATTTGGGTCCGCTGGTCAGGCCGATTTGAGTGGCTTGATCGCCGTGACGTTCGATTCTGGACTATCTTCATACCGGCTCTGCGCATCGGTTGCGCGGCCCTGAAGCATATCGTCATGATCACGGAAAATATGTTCGATCTCGCGCCGCTTGTCGAACAGGATCTTGGCAATGCCGGGCGCAAGACTATCGCCCTCGCCCATCCGGCCGAGAATGGCCGCAAGATCGCTGAGCGTTGCTTCCTGGGGCGTGCGAAAAAACTGCCCCTTGCTGTCGAAAAATCCTACGCCACGATTTGCCATCGCTTCACTCCATCGAATTTACGCGCGGCCCCGGCTTTCCCCTCTGGATGCTCTTTGAACCCTCACCCTTCGACTCAACCTACCTCACCTCAGAACCGCTTTGTCCTGAATAGGTTCCACAACGGGACAATTCAGGCAGGCACGGCTTCGAGGAATGGGTAGTCAATATAGCCTTCATCACCCTGCGAGTACCATGTTGCCATTGCACCTTCGTTAAGTGCCTCGCCGCTTTGCAACCGCGCGGGCAGATCGGGATTGGCAAGGAACGACCGGCCAAAGCTGATCGCATCCGCAACGCCCGAATCAAGCGCGGCCTGTGCCGAAGCCGCATCATAATCCGAATTGAGCACCAGCGGCCCGGAAAAGACTTTACGGATGGCGGGCGACTGGCGCGGAACGTCGGTGGCACCAAAAGTGCCGTTGGCGGGTGGCTCGCGCAGTTCAAGGAACGAGATTTTGTGCGCGGCCAGCGCTGTAGCGGCGGCCGTGAACAGCGCCTCGGGATTGCTGTCGTCCGCACCCTGTGACGCGCCATTGGGCGACAGGCGCACCGACGTCCGGTCCGCGCCGACTTCGCTGATCAGCGCCGCCGTCACTTCGTCAAGCAAACGGATACGGTTTTCGACCGACCCACCGTAAGCATCATCGCGGAAATTCGAATTGTCGCGCAGGAACTGGTCGATCAGATAGCCGTTCGCGCCGTGTAGCTGCACCCCGTCGAATCCGGCTGCCGTCGCATTGCGCGCGGCATGAACATAATCGCCGATCAAGCGCGGGATTTCGTCAAGGCCCAGCGCACGTGCCTCAACATAGGGCTGCTTGCCGTCATAGGTATGCGCCTTGCCGGGCGCAGTCGTCGCCGATGACGACACAGGATGCACACCGTTCAGGCTGGGGTGGACGATCCGTCCCATGTGCCAGAGCTGTGCCACGATCCGTCCGCCCGCTTCATGGACGGCCTCG